>CAZPMV010000083.1:10667-11830 GCA_964587335.1 uncultured Anaerolineales bacterium | reverse complement strand
AAGAGGGCTACTGCCAACAAGCCCCACAGACCGCTGACACCGTGCACGGTGAGCGCCGCAGTGGGGTCGTTCCAGCGCAGGAGGTGGTCTACGAGATAGCAAGCCAGCGGCGTGAGCAAGCCAGCCACACCACCGATAACCAGCGCTGCCCAAGGGGGCGCGAAGGGGCCGCTGCCGCTGATGGCGACGAGCCCCGCGGCCAGCCCACGGGCGGCCATCAGCGGGTCGGGGCGGCTGGCGACGAACCAGGTGTAAGCCAGCGGCAGGAAGGCGCCTGCGGCTGCGGCCAGCAACAGATTGACCGCCAGCCGGGCAGGGTCGAGGGAGGCCCAGTCGAGCAAGGGATTAGCCCAAGCCCAGGCCACGCTGCCGATGAGCAGCAGAATTGCACCCAGCGTGGCCAGCAGCGGCAGGTGGACGGGGGGAAGCGGGATCGGCTCATCGGATGGCTGGCGGAGGCGGCGAGGGAGAAAGGTCAGGATTCCGGCCGCGGCGACGGCAGCACCCAGCAGATGCACCAGCCCGCTGCCGGCAAAGTCCACAAAGCCATGTCCAAGCCCCAGGTTGTAGCCCAGGTTGGCCAGCCAACCGCCACCCCAGGTCCAGTTGCCCGCCAGCGGATAGAGCAGCGCACCGACGAGCAGGCCGCCGAGCCCGGCCACGAAGGTCGGCGCCCGGCCGCGTAGAGCCAGCAGCGGGATGAGAGTCGCCGTGGTCACCAAGGGGAGCTGGGCGAAGAAGAGGGCCAGTGCGCCGGGCGTGGCGCCGCCACCGCTCAGGCCAAAGCCGTGCAGCCCGGCCATGCCCCAGCCGGCGCCCCAGCGAGCGTCGAGCGCCGACCATTCCCAGACCAACCCTTCCAGGCCGCCGCTGCGGTGGATGAGCCCCACGCCGCCGAATTGCAGTCCGAAGCCACAGGCCCAGTAGCCCAGCGCCGCCAGGGCCAGCGCGCCCAATCCGGCCAGCGTGACCTGACGCGCTTCTTCGGCAGGCAGCCCGCCTGCGGCCACCAGCACGAAGCCGATGGGGACGAGGAAGGCAATGCTGCCTGCCAGCAGCGGCCAACTCAGGGCGGGGTCGGGGGGAGCAACGGCGGCCGGTGAAGCAGCGACTACGGTGCTCGTGGCCAGCAGCGTTAGCAGCACGGCAGCGAAAAGCGCGAG
>CAZPMV010000083.1:0-10567 GCA_964587335.1 uncultured Anaerolineales bacterium | reverse complement strand
GCGAATCGGACAAGCCAGCGGGCGAGGTGCGCTTGCTCGCCGATGCCATGCTGGGCAAGCTGGCCAAGTGGCTGCGGCTGCTGGGCTACGATACAACCTACAACCCCGCCTGGGACGACCCGACCATCGTTCGCTTGGCTCGCGCCGAGGGGCGGGTGGTGCTGACACGCGACCGGGAGTTGGCGGCGCGGCGCGGAGTGCGGGCTCTCCTCGTTGCCGGCGATCAGTTAGAGCAGCAGATGGCTCAGATCGTGAATGAACTGCACCTGCCGCCAGGCTTGGCGGGCTCTCGCTGCTCTGTCTGCAACGCACTGCTGGAGCCCATCGCCAAATCGGACGTGGCGGGACGGGTGCCCCCGTACGTGTTACGCACGCAAGAGGTTTTTCGCCGCTGCCCCCGCTGCGACAAGATCTATTGGCCTGGTGGCCACTGGGCACGCATGCAACCGGTCATGAGCAGATTGCAGGATGCAGGAGGCAAAAGACAAGATGCAGGAGGCAACTCGTAGCGCGCATCACGTCTCACGTTTCACGTTTCACTTGGACAGAATCATCGCCGGTCTGCTATTTGTTCTCAGCCTGGGCCTCTACGTGCGCACCCTGGCCCCTTCGGTCGTGGACATCTTCAGCGACACGCCGGAGTTTCAGCTCGTCGGCCCCACGCTGGGCATCGCCCACGAGACCGGCTACCCGCTCTACACGCTGCTGAGCTGGCTCTCCGCCCGCTTGTTGCCGCTGAGCGACGCGGCCTTCCGCGTGAACCTGCTATCGGCAGTCTGTGCGGCGCTGGCGGTGGCCTTCGTCTATCGGGCCGGTCAGTTGCTGACCGGACGACGTCTGGCAGCCGTTTGCGGAGCGGTCGTCTTCGCCCTGTCGCCCGTCTGGTGGTCGCAGGCCGTCATCGCCGAGGTCTACGCCCTCCACGGCCTCCTTGTAGCCGCCATCTTATGGCTCATCCTCCGCTGGGAAGCAGGGAAGCAGGAGAGCAGAGGAGTTGAGGAGCAGAGGAACAAGGGTGCAATCCACAATCCGCAATCTGCAATCTGCCCCCCTAACCTCTCATCTCTAGTTGCCATTGCCCTTGCTTTCGGTTTCTCTCTCACCCACCACCGCCTGACACTGCTGCTGGCCCCTGCCTTGGCCGTGTTCGTGCTGTGGACGGATCCGGGGCTGCTGCGCCAGCCGCGCCGCTGGCCGAAGCTTCTGGCCGCCCTGTTGCTGCCGCTGCTCCTGTACGCCTACATCCCTCTGCGCGGGCTGGTGACCACCTCGCTGGACGGGCGCTACGAGAACAGTTGGGGCGGCTTCTGGCGCTGGGTGATGGCCAGCCAATACGGCGTCTTCCTCACCGGCGATCCCTTTGCGCTGCACCGGAACGCAGCATTCTATTTCAATCTGTTCCGAGCGCAGTTCGGCTGGACGGGGCTGATCCTGGGGCTGGTGGGACTGGTCGCGCTGCTGCGCAAGCCCAGACATTGGGCGTTGATTGTCCTGGCCTTCGCGACCAATCTGGCCTTCGGTCTCGCCTACCGCGCTGCTGACGTCGAGGTCTTCTTCACGCCCGCCTTCCTGCTCTGGTCACTCCTTCTCGCCGCCGGCCTGGACGCCTTGTTCGATCTCGGCGCACGCATCTCACAGCGAAAACTACGAAGTA
Source organism: uncultured Anaerolineales bacterium (assembly GCA_964587335.1). Lineage (GTDB taxonomy): Bacteria > Chloroflexota > Anaerolineae > UBA3071 > UBA3071 > UBA3071. The sequence continues at coordinate 8,913 of CAZPMV010000083.1, read as the reverse complement.
CGAACTACGAATTGCGAATTGCCGACTGCGTACTACTGGCCGCTGCCTGCCTCTTGGAGCCCCTGGCCATGGCCCGCGCCAATTTCCCCACCCTCGACCGCAGCGACGACTGGGCCGTGCACGACTACGGGCGGGACATGCTGGAGCAGCCGCTGCCGGAGGGGGCAACCGTCGTGGGCCTCCTGGGGGAGATGACACTGCTGCGCTACTTCCAGCGCACCGAGGGATTGCGGCCGGACGTGGTCACCGTGGCTGCCGACGGTGAGGAAGAGCGCCATGCGGCCATCGGCGCCGCGCTGGCTGAGGGGACGCCGGTCTACATAACCCGACCGCTGGCTGGCGCCTCGGGACGTTACTCGCTGGCCGCCGTCGGGCCGCTGGTGCGAGTCTGGCCGAAGGGGAAGGCGCAACCGGTGACGCCTTTGCATCCGCTGGCACTCCCCTTCACCGAGGCGGTGGAGCTGGCCGGCTACAGCGTGAAGACGCGGGAGACGCATGCTGGTGCTATGGTGCGCTTGACGTTGCATTGGCGGGTCGCCGCGCCGGTGGGCGATGATCTGAAGGTATCCGCTCGCCTGTTGGATGGAGCGGGGGAGGTGGTCGCAGCCGCGGACGACGTGCCGGTGCACAACACCTATCCCACGCGGGCCTGGCAGTCGGGGGAGACGGTGGTCGACAGCTACGATTTGCCGCTACCGAAGGACGCGTCGCCAGGTCCGTACGGCCTTCTGGTCATCCTCTACCGCGCCGCCGACGGCAGCGAAGTGGGGCGGGCCGAACTGGGGGAGGTTACGGTATCGTGAGCGGGGTGTCTCGCCGCCTGCTAGCCAGTGTGCAGTTGCTCTGCCTGATCCTCATCGCTCTGCACCTCCTGACCCCGCTGCTGCCCGAAGAGCACGCCTGGGGCATTTGGCCATACACCTACCTGCCGCCGCTCTGCCGCGCGCTCCTGGCCCTCTTCGCCCTGCTCGCTTGCCTGCCTGGCCTGTCCAACTTCCAACCTCCGACTTCTAACCTCCAGCTTCCTATCCGTCCTTCGTCCTTCGTCCTCCGTATCCTACAGGGCAGATGGCTGCTCTTCACGGCCATCGCCCTGGCCTTCGCACCACTGTTCTGGCTCGGCCGCATCGTGCACACTCGCTGGGGCGATGCCTACATTCTGGTCAACGGTATCCCCCATCCCGACGTGCGGCTTACCTACAACTGGCAGGCGCCGCTGGACATCTTCCTGCACGCCAAAGTCTGGGCGCTGGGCCAGCGGCTCTTCGGCTGGGCCGATGCGATGCCGTCCTATGGGGTGCTGAGCACGGTCGCTGGCGTGGGCTTCATCTTCGTCCTCTGTTGGCTGGCCGACGGGTTGGGCCGCAACCGCACGGAGAAGCTGTTGATCTTCGGGCTGGTGGCCAGCCTGGGTGCCATGCAGCTCTTCTTCGGCTACATCGAGAGCTACACGTTCATCTGCGTGGGCACTCTGGTCTACGTCTGGCTGGCGCTGCGCTGCCTGCGGGGGGAGAGACAGGTCTCAGACCTGTCCCTACTGTGGCCGGGGAGCGTGCTGGCGCTGACCCACGGTTTTCACCCCTCGACGCTCGTGCTGCAGCCGTCACTGTGGTATCTGGGCTGGACGTTGTGGAGGCAGGGCAGGGTGCGGGGGGTAGTGGCGGTGGCCAAGGTCTTGCTGCCCAGCGTGGTCGTAGGACTGGGCGTGCTGGCGCTGATGCAAGCGGGCGGGCATGGCCTGGATGCTTTCCTGGGCCAGGATTTCCCCGGCGGCGGTGACCACCGCTGGCTGGTGCCCCTGCTGCGCACGACCACAAAGTGGGAACACTACACCATGTTCTCCTGGGCGCATCTGCTGGACATTGTCAACGAGCAGTTGCTGACCGCGCCGGTCGTGCTGCCGACGCTGCTCCTGGTCTGGGTGTTTGCTCGCCGACGGTTGGACCGGGGCGACCGTGCGCTGCGCTTCCTGTTACTGGCGGCAGGCTGCTATGTCTTCCTCACCATCGTCTGGAACCCCGACTACGGCGGACGGCGGGACTGGGATCTCTTCGCTCCCGCCAGTCTGCCATTGACCTTGCTGGCGGCATATGTCTTGCCCCGAGCTTTGCCGGAACGAGTCGCTCTGCGCGCTGCGGCCTGGGCGCTGATCGCCATGCAGGTGATGCACACCGCCGCCTGGGTCTACCAGAACACCCAGCCCTGGTTCTGGCCAAAGTGAAACCTCCCGAGGGGTCAACCCTGCGGGAGGTTGGTTAGGCCCCGCTTCTTCCGCTTCTCCGCTGACCCATACGCCAGTTACAACAGTTGCTGCACCCGAGTACGCAGCGAGTGCAGCGTTGCATGAGTGTCCAGCAGTTCTTGCTCAATGCGTTGCAGTTGCCCGTGCTCGCCGCGCACGAAACGAGTATAGGGAGTCATGGCCTCACGGATGCGACGCAGGGACTGGCTGAGCTCCTGTTCGAACTGGCGGGTCAGCGCCCTGCTCAGCCGTTCCCGCAGATCGTTGACTTTCCTCTGCAATTCCTTCTTGGCTCGCCGGCGGCGGGCGGGGATGATGTACAAACCCAGGGCAGCCACCACGCTCGCGGCCAGCACCCCGGTGACGTCCGCTATGGCCGTGGCCAGCAGCTTCACCAGGATGGCTCCCAGGCCGATGGCTCCCACCTGGATCAGCGCCGCCTGGGCCACGGCGGTCTGGATCGACTCGGCCAGTTCCCGGGCTTCCTTTTCCTTGTTGTAGCTGCGCACCACCTGACGAGCCGCCCGCCCCACGGAGGCCAGCAACTCCTGCCGGCTGCGCTCGAACCGTCCCCCAACGCGTCCCACCATGCGCCCCTCGTGTTGGGCACTGCGCCGGTTCAGGTAATCCATCACCGCCTGCCACTGCTGGAAGTCCTTATCCACCATCCAGTCAATGAGCTCCCCCACGTGCGCTTCCACCTGGTTCACCGTGTCGGCCACCACGCTCCGCTCGAATTCGCCTCGCACCCGCTCTGCATTTAGCAGGTCGAAGACCCGCCGAAAGCGCACCGTCTCGTCGAAGAAGTCCCTGCCCCGCGCCAGCATCTCGTGGAGTACGTTCTCCACGTGGCTCAGGTGGTACTTGAAGTCGCGGCGCATGTCCTCCTCGTAGACGCCCAACTGCGCCTCCACGGTGTCAATGGTGGAGAAGTCATCCTTGAGCAGCGCCAGCCGGCCACGCACCACGTCCAGATACTGAGTAGCCAGGCGGTCGGCCACGCCCAGGGGACTCTCCAGCTTGAGCCGAATGCGCTCCCGTTCGTCCAGCGTCTCCAGAATGAAGCGCTCCAGCGGCGCGAAGCGGCTGGCCGACCACAGCGCGTGACGCTCGTCCTCCGTCACCGCCTGTTTGGCCTGCAGGGCCAGCTTGGCCGACACAGGAAACACCTGGGGGACAATGCCCAGCAGCGTGCCAGCGTTCTGATCCACAAACTGCAGTACCTGGGCGACTTCCTCCTCGCCTTCCAGGATGTCGATCTTGTTGACCACCACGATCACTTTCTTGCCCCAGGCACGGATGCGCTCCATGAAAGCCCGCTCGCTCTCGCTGAAGGGGCGGTCGGCCGAGGTGACGAAAAGGACCAGGTCGCTACGGGGAACGAACTCCTCGGTGAGCTCTTGGTGCCGCTGGATGACCGCGTTGGTGCCAGGGGTATCCACCAGGTTGATATCCCGCAGCCAGTCGGTTGGATAGGTGAAGACCACGATGTCCCTCTCCCATCTCTGGTCCGGCTCTTCTCCGTAGCGCAGCATCTGAATCTGAGTGGTCGTGGGGGTGACGCCTTCGGGCAACACCCGCTCGCCCAGCAGGGCGTTGATGAAGGCAGACTTGCCGGCGTTGAATTCTCCAACCACCACCAGCAAGAAGAGCTCCTCAAGCTGACGCAGGGCTTGCTGCAACAGCGGCATATCAGGGGACGCGGGATCCAGCCGCGCCAGCGTGAGCCGCAGCCCTTCCAATTGCAGTCGCTCTTCTTTGAGAATCGTATCCTGTTCCTTGCTCAACAATTTGCGCAACAAAGGATTCCTCCCTCCTGTCATCGGGTGCAACGCGCTTGACAACCGAAGTGCGTTGCACCTGAGAAGCCCCCGCCTGGTGGCGCCGTTCGCTTGGCAACCGGTGGGTCGCGGCTGGGTCAATTATACCACGCCGGTTCACAGCGGACAAAGGCGCCGCTGCACCAAGTTATCAGGTTCAACGCACCTTGCTGCTCCTGCTTGATCTACTGTCCACTTCATGGTACAATAGACAGCGAACCTGCTCGGCCTGCGTGTCCGCCGGACAACAGGCGGGTTCCGGAAACTCGATCTGTTGGCTTCGTTCGAGGGGAGCACAAGGAAGGAAGGAGAACGACGATGCGCACCCATCTCCATTTTCATCACCATCTCCATTTCCATTCTCATTTTCGTCGTTGCCACATCCGTTGGCCCATCCTCCTGGCACTGCTCTGCACCATGCTCCCGGGGCTGAGCTGGGCAGTGACGACACAGGCCGCGCCGTTGGCGCTCGATCAGCCCTGTGAGGAATTGCTGCTGAATGGGGGCTTCGAGGGGGTCACTGGTTGGACCGTGAATCCCAGCGGTGCTCCAGCCGCCTACGTTGAGCATCCGACGCACGGCGGGCAGTACGCCATGCACCTGGGCATCGTCGAGGGCCTCAATCAAGAAGCCTACTCCTCCATCCAACAAGAGGTGACCCTGCCCGCCACGGCGCACCACATCACCCTCCGCTTCCACGTGTACCCTCTCAGCGAAGCGCTCGCCGGCGACGAGCAACTCCTGGCTCTGCTGGACCCGGCATCAGGCACAACCATCGTCGCACCCTGGCGCACCCTCAGCAACGGCCGCGCCTGGAGCGAAGAAGTGATTGACCTCACCCCGTATCGCGGCCAGACGGTGCTTATGTACTTCAACGTCAACAACGACGGCGCTGGCGGCCGCACGGCCATGTATCTGGACGATGTCTCACTGCAAGCCTGTGCTGCGGCCACTGTCACGCCAACGCCTACGATCACACCGACGGAGACATCCACCAGCACACCGTCCCCCAGCGATACGCCGACGCCCACTGCGCTGCCCAGCGACACGCTAACATCCACACCGCTTCCGACGCACACGCCAACAGCGACCGTTCTACCGCCCGCGCCCACGGCCACACCTACTCGGCCGCCTGGCCCCTGTCAGCTCCAGTGTCTCCCCAATGGAGACTTCGAAGGGCATAGCCATTGGCGGCTGGGCACAACGGTGCTGTATCCAGCTATGTCAGCGGCAAGGGACTCGGCGGCAGCCGCGCCATGCGCCTGGGCAACGACGGCCAGGACAATGTCATGTCTTACTCCTCAATACGCCAGGAGGTGACCATACCCGGCTGGCCAGAAAGCGTCTTGCTCCGCTTCTACTACTGGCCCCTCTCCGAAGGGACGGACCTGGACGATCACCAGGAGCTTGTGTTGCTGCAGCCGCAGGGCCAGCAGGTGCAGATCAGATTGTGGCGAGACAGGCGAGACGACCGCAGATGGCTGCAGCAGATGGTGGATCTCACGCCCTATCGCGGCAGGGTCGTGACCATCTACTTCAACGTCTATAACGACGGCGCAGGGGGCCGCACGGCCATGTACTTGGACGACGTCTGCCTGGAGATGTGCGGTTCAGTGTCGCCGACCTCCTTGTGGCCCACGCCTACTCCGACGTTGTGGTGGCGCACGCCCACGCCAACGTTGTGGTGGCGCACGCCCACGCCGACGTTGTGGTGGCGCACGCCTACACCGACGCCCCGCGAAGCCATGTCCTTGGCCAGGGGCACGCCTACTCCCACACCGCAGGCCAGGGCGACCACCAGCGCTGCGCCTATGGTCAAAGCGACAGCTACACCCACGAAGTGGGCTACCGCAACAGGCGCCGTGGCACCCAGGATCCCGGTGACAGGCACTTCCACGTTGCCCGGTCCATTCAGCCACTGGGGTGGTCTGCAGTGGCTCTTGCTGGTGCTCGCTGTCATGCTAATACTTGCTGCTCTTGGAGCGCTGATTGCCGTCCTGGCGCGGCACTGGATATAGCCTCTCATCGCCTTGAGGCAGAACTGACAGGCGGCCACAAGCCCGGCGGCCGCCTGTGTGGCTACTTCTTCAATGACTCCCCTTAACAAAGGGCAAGAAGCCATCAGCCGATTAAGCAGATGAAGCGGACGAATATGAAACAAAACCTGCTCAATCCGCTTGATCCGCTGACGATCTTGGGTTTTTCCAGGGGAGTCTTCAATGCTTTTCATCAGTGCCCGCGAGTAGGGCCCAGGAGACCACGGAGACCAGCACATGCAACTCACCCTCTATCGAGACGAGAACGGCTTCGCCGCGCTGCGCCGGGAGTGGAACACGCTACTGGCCCGCACTCGCTTCGATACGCTCTTCCTCACCTGGGAATGGCAAAGCACCTGGTGGACGCACCTGGGGAGCGGCGACCTGTGGCTGCTGGCCTGGCGAGACGACGGAGGCGACCTCATCGGCATCGCTCCGCTGTATCTGGAAACGGCGCAAGGCGGCGAGCAGCGGCTAACGCTGGTCGGTTGCCTCGAAGTCTCCGACTACCTGGACATGATCGTGGCCGCCGGGCGCGAACCGGAGGTCTACGCTGCCTTCTTGGACTGGTTGAGCAACAACGAAGCGCCCCCCTGGGACGTGCTCGACCTCTGCAATCTCCCCAGCAGCTCGCAGATCCATCGGCTGCTGCCCGACCTGGCGCGGGAGCACGGTTACACAGCCACCACCCTCGAAGAGGACATCTGCCCCATCATTGACCTGCCCGACTCGTGGGAAGCTTACCTGGCGTTCTTGAGCAAGAAGCAGCGGCACGAGGTGCGGCGCAAACTGCGGCGCGCTCAGGAAGCGGGCGACGTGAATTGGACCATCGTTGACCGCACCCATGACTTGACGGCGGAGATGGACGACTTCATCGAATTGCACCGCCTGAGTCAGACGGACAAGGATCAGTTCATGGAGCCGCCGATGCAAGCCTTCTTCCACGCCGCCGCACGTGCCATGCTGGACGCGGGCTGGCTGCAGCTTTCGTTCCTGGAGGTGAATGGAGAGAAAGCGGCAACGATGCTCTGCTTCGACTACAGCGGCAGCATCTTGGTCTACAACTCCGGCTACGACCCGCAGCGATACCGGGCCATCAGCCCAGGCATCGTGCTGCTAGCCTACTGCATCCGTTACGCCATCGAACTGGGGCGGGCCAAGTTCGACTTCCTGCAAGGGGATGAGGTCTACAAGACCCGCTTCGGAGCGCACGAGACGAAGGTGTACCGCACACTGATCACCAGGCAGGAGGCATGATGCCGCGGGCAAGGAGCCAGGAGCAAGATGCAGGAGGCGAGATGCACGACGGGCGGATAAGCCAGGTCTGCATGTTGAGCGTGCACACCTGTCCCCGGGCCATGCTAGGCGGCAAAGACACGGGCGGCATGAATGTCTACGTGCGTGAACTCAGCCGCGAGCTCGCTCGCCGCGGCATCACCGTGGATGTCTTCACCCGCTCGCAGAACCCCGACGCGCCTCGCGTCTGCATAGACGATCTTGGCCCCGGGGGCAATGTCTTCCACGTCCTGGCCGGCCCCGAGGAACCCTACCCCAAGAACCTGGTCTACGACCACCTGCCAGAGTTCGTGGAGGGAGCAAAACGGTACGCTGCCGAGTCGGGCCGCCGCTACGATGTCATCCATAGCCACTATTGGCTTTCTGGCCTGGTGGCGCAGGAACTGCGGGCTGCCTGGGGTGTCCCCTTCGTGCACATGTTCCACACCCTGGGCAAGCTGAAGGACATGGTGGCTCAGCGACCTGAGGAGCGGGAGAGCGAGCGCCGCATCACCTCCGAGAGAGAGATCATGTGCGCTGCCGACCGGCTGGTGGCCGCCAGTCCTCTGGAAAAGGCGCAGATGGCCTCGCTCTACGGCGCGGATCCCTGCAAGGTCGAGGTTATCCCCCCGGGCGTTGACCTGGAGCTCTTCTATCCCCGCCAGAGCGTGGAGGCCAAGGCCCATCTGGGACTGTGTCCCGAGCAGCACGTGGTGCTCTTCGTGGGCCGCATCGAGGCACTGAAGGGCATTGACACGTTGCTGCGCGCCATGGCCATGGTGACGCAGCAATTCCCTCCCTGGCGAGAGGAACTGTGCGTGGCCATCATCGGCGGCGATGCCGATGTGCCCCCGGGAGCGCTGGACGCGGAGATGGCCCGCCTGCATCGCTTGCGGGCGGAGTTGGGCATCGAGGACCTGGTGACCTTCCTCGGCGCTCGTGCCCAGGATGCCCTGCCCGACTACTACTCGGCCGCCGACGTGGTGGTGATGCCCTCCCACTACGAGTCCTTCGGCATGGTGGCGCTGGAGGCGATGGCCTGCGGCACGCCGGTCGTCGCCTCCCGCGTCGGTGGGCTGACCTACACCGTGCTGCACGGCGTCACCGGCCTGCACGTCCCCGAACGGAATCCCGAGGCGCTGGCCCAGGAGATCATCCGCCTGATCCAGGACCCAGAGCTGCGGGAGCGGCTGGGCCGGCAGGCGCAGCGGGTAGCCCAGTGCTACGGCTGGCAGAGCACTGGCGACAGGATCGTGGACCTCTACTCCGGCCTGGCGAAGGCCTGAAGTAGGGGTAAGGCTTGCCCTTACCCATCCTGACATCGGGTAATTGGGTGCAAAGTCCAGTGGGGGCAACCGCAAGGGATCGCCCCTACTTCTTAGAAAGACCGACATGTTGCCTTCCGCGCACGTGGAATTCACCTGGGCTGCGGCGAATGCGCTGCAACGTTCCCCGCTAGGCCGTCGCTGGCAGGACCTCGACTATCGCCTGTTGGCGCTGGCCGCCATCTTGCCCGACCTGATCGACAAGCCCCTGGCCA
>CAZPMV010000082.1:7333-11909 GCA_964587335.1 uncultured Anaerolineales bacterium | reverse complement strand
GACGAACCACCTAGCGATATCGCGGAGAACTGAGCGTTCGTACAAGACAGATTGGGGAGAAGAACGACGTGACCAGTGCACCAATCAACCAACAACAAGGAGATGTATCATGAAACGACCCGACGGAGTCAACCTGATTGCTATCTACCATTTGGTGATGAGTGTCCCGTTCTTCATCGGCAGTTGCGCCATTGTCGTCTTCGCCATAGCGCCTGTCTTGATGGAAGCCGGCGGGCCAGATGTCTTCTGGGCGCTGTTCGGCATCGGCATCGGCCTCTTCTTCTGCGCGCTCTTCGCCATCGCCTTCCTGCTGGTTGCCATAGGGCTATGGAAGTTGTGGCCCTGGGCCCGCTGGGCGGCCATCGTGCTGGCCGTGTTCATGCTGCCCGCCTTCCCCATCTGGACGGCCATCAGCGTGCTGATCATCTGGTACCTGCTGCAGGACGAGGCAAAGCAGGCCTTCGGCGCGGCGTGATCCCGTAGATCCAGCGCTGACCACCTTTCCGACAAGCAGCAAGAGGGGACGCTGGCATCCGAGCGCGTCCCTGTTTGTCCGCGTTCCATGATGAGTTCCATGAGAAGTTCCATGAAAAGCACCCCACGAACGAATTCGTGGTCTGCTGCCCTAAACGCGTTGGAAACGTGTTGATCGCCTATCGGAGTCCCAAGCTTGTTCGGGTTTGCAGTGCCACCCTCGACAAATCGAGGACTCCGGCCCAAAGGCCCCACCGATATCCAAAGCGCGTTGCAAACGTGTTTCTAACACGTTTGCCATAGCAGCTATCGAATTCGTTCGATGGCGATGGCAGGGGATGGCATGAAATGGCACGTTGGTACCCGTCATGCAGAAACGTCTCTACGGTTATCTGGGGATTGGCCTCCTGATAATGGCTGCCCTGTTGATCTGGCATTGGCGGTGGAGTTCGCTTGTGCCCGCCGCCACGCCCACGCCTGCCCCACTTGCATCACCCACGCCAACGCCATCCTCGACAACACAGGTACCCACGCCGACGGTTGCCTCCACACCATCGCCCACGGTCACGGCCATGGCAACCCATACACCCTCTTCCGTTTCGAAAGAGATGGTCTGCGCAGAGATTGACTGCGACTGCGCAAGGCTGAAAGAACATGATGTGAGAAGATGCCCCCCAAGCCCTCAGCCTGAGCTCGGGCAGAAGGCTCCCTCTGTACTTCCGCTGCCCACACCTACAGAAGGGGTATCAGCAGGAACCGCGATGGCTGCAGCGATTGCTGACACTCCTCAGCCAATACCTGCTTCATCGCAGGCGAGTCAGCCGATAGCCAAAGGCGAGCGGCTTTTCTTGGCCAACTACTTCCCCTGGTACGACGCCAACGGCTGGGACGATTGTAACCTCTGCGACCAGCCGCAGCAAGCCTATGGCTCCGACGACCCCGCCGCCATCCGCCGCCACGTCCAACAAGCGCTCGAAGTCGGACTGGATGGCTTCACCAGCCAATGGCTGGCTACCGGCGACCGCACCGATGACAACTTTGCCCAATTGCTGGAGCAATCGCGCGGCGCCGGCTTCCGCTCCACCATCGTCTTCTCGCGCCACATGCTGCCCGACGGCCATTCCCAGGCCACCATCGTGGAAGCGCTGCGCTACGTTATGACAACCTACGCCAGCCATGCCAATTTCCTGAACGTACACGATCAGCCGGTCATCTTCTTCACCGACGTGTACCGCGTTCCCGTCCAGGCGGGGCAGAGCCCGCAGGATGCCTGGAACAGCATCCGTAGCCAGGTAGACCCGAACAGAACGGCCCTGTGGATCGCCGAAGGACTGGATGCTTCGTACCTGGCGGTCTTCGATGGACTGTACGTGCACAAGATCACCCACGCCGCCTATCCCGATGATTATGTCAAGGCTTCCCGTTGGGCCAGCCAGGTGCGAGCCTGGGCTCAGCGCAGCGGCCAGCCCAAGATCTGGGTGGCCACCATCTCGCCAGGCTGGGACGATACCCGCGCCGGCTGCCAGCCCGATCTGCGCGTGCCCACTCAACCCCATTGCAGGGATCGAGAGGATGGAGCTTTCTATCGGGCCACCTTCGCCAGCGCACTGCAAAGCCAACCCGAATGGATCTGGGTTCACAGCTTCAACGAATGGGTAGAGTGCAGCCACATCGAGCCCAGCGTCGCCTATGGCGACCTGTACATGCAATTGACGCGGGAGTTCCTCCAGCAGTTCAAGAACCCCCTGAGGTAGCAACCCCACATATCCAATACCCAATATCCAGTATCCACAATACCCACCACCAGGCCAAGACGTCCCTTCAGAACAACAGGAGAACAACTGCGACAGGATTCGTTGAGGACACACTCCATGCACATCGGCGTACTGACACACAACTACCCCCGCTTCCGGGGCGATTTCTCGGGCACCTTCGTGGAGGCACTGAGCGAAGAGTTGGTCACCCAGGGCCAGCGGGTGACGGTGCTCGCTCCCTGGGACCCTGCCTACGCGCGGCATCCAGACGATCACGGCGTGCACCTGAAGCTGTACCGCTATGCGCCGCTGGCGTCATGGCATCGCTTGGGCTACATGCGCACCATGCAGGCGGACGTGGCCATGCGGAGCGAGACCTACTGGCTGGCCCCGCTGCTCTTTGGGTGCGGCTGGCAGGCCATTGACCGCTGGGCCCGCCGCGCCCGCCCCGACGTGCTGCATGCCCATTGGGCGCTCCCCAATGGCTTCCTCGGCGCGTTGGTGAGCCGCCGGCTGGACATCCCTCTGGTCGTCTCCATCCCCGGTTCCGATGCGTTGGTGGCCGGCCAGAACCCCCTCTTCCGCTGGATGACCCGCTTCGCCTTCGACCAGGCGGGGCTGATCACCGCCAACAGCCACTCCTTGCGCAACCTGGCCGTGCAGAGGCTGGGCGCCGACCCCGCCAAGTTCGACCTCATCATCTACGGCGTAGACCCCGAAACACTGCAACCTTCAGACGCGGGCGTGGCGGAACTGCGCCAGCAGCTGCACATCCCGCCACAAGCCGTCATCTTCCTCGCCGTGGGCCGTATGGTGTACAAGAAAGGCTTCGACGTGCTGCTCAAGGCGGTCTCCATGCTCAGAGCATCCAACACGCACATCGTGCTGATCGGCGAAGGCGACCTGTGGGAGAGATGGCAGGCGATGGGGGTGGAACTGGGCATTGACGAGCGGTTGCACTGGGTGGGCAATGTGCCCCGCGACGAAATCGCCATCTACTACAACATGGCCGATGTGCTGGTGATGCCCTCGGTCACTCGGCCTGCAACGGGGCTCAGCGTCTGTGTGCTGGACGCCATGGCCTGCGGCAAGCCCATCATCGGTTCGGACGCGGCAGGCAATCCGTTGGTGGTGCGCACCAGCGTCAACGGCTTCATCGTGCCCGAGGGACACACCGCGGCGCTGGCGGCAGCGCTGGCGCTGCTGACATCCGACCCCGAGCGGCGGCAGCGCATGGGCCGTGCCAGCCGGCGTTTCATCGAGACCGAATTCGGCTGGCCGCATCTGGCGCGGCGTTACATCGAGCACTTCGAGAAGTTGGTACATCGGTAGACTGGTAGATTGGTACATTGGTACATTGGTACATTGGTACATTGCTTGCCGGTCTCCACACCCGTCCACCAGTCTACCAGTTCCCCAATCTGCCAGTTCCCCAATCTGCCGCCGCCACGACTTGGGCTCTGCACCCTTCTGGGGTACAATGGCGAGGCTATGAGAACCCCTTGGAAGCGGATCATCCAGATCGTTGTGCTGCTCCTGGCGTTGGGATTCCTGGCCGCCTTACTGGCCAGCCAATGGCAAGCGCTGCAAGCATACGAATGGCGACTCGAGCCGGGTTGGGCGCTTCTGGCGCTGATCGGGCTGGGGCTGGGCTGGCTCTGGGAAGTAGGACTGTGGCGCTACATCCTGGGCAGCCTCGGTGGCTCGTTGCGCTACTGGCAAGCGCTGCGAATCTGGTTCCTCTCCAACATCGTGCGCTACATCCCCGGCAACGTGTGGCAGTTCCTGAGCATGGTGGAACTGGCAGCCGAGCAGGAAGTTGGCCGCCTGGCCACGCTGACCAGCATAGTGCTGCACCAGGCGATCTCGACCGCCGCCGGGCTGGCGCTGGCCGCGCTCTACTTCGCCTGGGCCGGGGAAGGAGTCTGGTTCGCCCGCCTGCGCCCGTTCCTCTACGGACTGCCGCTGGGTCTGTTGCTGCTCCAACCGCGCCTCCTGGAGCGAGCGCTGAACTGGCTGTTGGCCCGCTTGCGACGGCCACCACTGCGAGTGACACTCACCTGGGCGCAGATCTGGGCGCTGCTCGGGGGTTATGCCATCGTCTGGCTGGTGATGGGCGCAAGCTTCGCCGCCCTGGTGCGAGCGCTCACGCCGGTGACCTGGGCGCAACTGCCGACGCTGGTAGCCGTCTTCACAGCCGCCTACGTCATCGGCTTCCTGAGCCTGCTGACTCCCAGTGGCCTGGGCGTGCGCGAAGGAGTCATGACACTGCTGTTGGCGACCACACTTCCTGCCGGGGTCGCAGCAGTCGTGGCCATTGTTGCCAGGCTGTGGATGGTGGTGGGGGA
>CAZPMV010000082.1:0-7233 GCA_964587335.1 uncultured Anaerolineales bacterium | reverse complement strand
CCAACATCATCTCCCCCGCCTGCTGCTTCTGACCCTCATATTGGCTTACACCATCGGCTTCAGCGCTCTGTCCATCAGGCTGCACCAGGCACACCTCACGCACACCGCCGACCTGGGGCAGATGGACCTGGCCATCTGGAACACCAGTCGCGGCCGCTTCGTGCAGGAGACCAAGCACGACTTCGTTAGCACGCGGCTCACCGACCACGTGGAACCCATCTTCGCCCCCGTGTCGCTGATCTTCTGGCTGTGGAACGACGTGCGGGCGCTGCTCATCCTCCAGTCCTTCGCTCTAGCGATTGGCGCCCTGCCCGTCTTCTTGCTTACTCGGTTCAGAGTTCGGGGTTCAGGGTTCGGGGTTCGGAGAAGCGAGGAGTGGCTAGGTCTGCTGTTTGCCTTCGCCTACCTGATGTTCCCCGCGCTGCAAGCGGCCAACCTGACCGACTTTCACGCCATTCCCCTCGCTGTCCCGTTCATCCTATTCGCCTTCTGGTTTGCCGAACGCGGCCAATGGGGCCGCTTCGCCGTCGCTAGCATCCTGCTCATGGCCGTCAAGGAAGAGGCAGCGCTCCTGGCCCTCATGCTCGGCCTCTATGTCATCGCCAAATCCCAAATCTCCAATCTCAAATCACGCTTTGCGAATCACGAATCACGGATTACGAATTCGCCAAGAGGGTTAGCAACAGGGACTCTGATAGTTCTGCTCAGTCTCGCCTGGTTCTGCACCACCACCTTCATCATCATCCCCCGCCACGCCGCTCCAGTGTACGGCGACGCCGCTTCGGTCTACTTCCAGCGCTACGGCGAGCTGGGGAATAGCGTCGCCGACATCGCGCGCAGCCTGGTGACGCGGCCTGGCCTCGTCTGGCGCACGGTGACGGAGCCGCTGCGGCTGCGCTACCTGGCGGGTCTGCTGGCCTCCGTCGGCTTCCTGCCGCTGCTGGCGCCCGACATCCTGCTCCTCGGCGCTCCGCTGCTGGCCGCCAATCTGCTCAGTTCCTATGCCGCACAGTATTCCGGCGAGTTCCACTACTCCGCCCCGCTGGCACCCTACTTCGTCGTGGCCGCACTGTTCGGCGCTGGCCGTCTGCTGCGCTGGGCCCGCGCCCGAAGCCCGCAACGTGCAGCCTGCCTGGGCGGCCTCTTGATGTGGACGCTCGCCTGGAGTGTCGGCTGGCAGGCCGTCTGCGGCTACACGCCCATCGGCCGTGAGTTCCGCTGGCCGGAGGTGACAGAACATCAGCGCCTGCTGGCCCGCTTCGCCGCCCAAGTCCCCCAACAGGCGCCCGGCAGCACGACGCCGCCGCTCTATCCTCATCTCAGCCATCGCGAGAAGCTGTACGAGTTCCCGCACCTGGCCGACGCCGAGTGGGTCTTGCTCGACGTCAGCGGCACCACCGACATGCACCCTGTGGCGCTGCGCGACCGGGTGCAACAGATGCTCGCTTCGGGCGAGTGGGGCGTAACGGATGCTGCCGACGGCTACCTGCTGCTGCAGCGCGGACAGGGAAGCGCACAACTGCCGGAGGCCTTCTACGACTTCGCCCGCGTGGCAGATCCGCAGCCGCAGCACGCGGCCGACCTCACCTTCGGCGGCGAGTTGCGTTTCCTGGGCTACGACGTTGTGGATGATGCCAAGTGGCGGCTCACCCATGTGCGCACCTACTGGCAAGCGCTGGGGCCACTGCCTGCCGATCTGCGGGTCACTCCCTTCTTCGTCTCCGCCGATGGCACGGTGGTGGAAGACACGACGGCACGGCCGCCGGTGGCCCCGCTGTGGTATCCGGTGCAGCAGTGGACACAGGGCGAGACGGTGGTCGTAGAGACACTGCCCTGGTTCCTGCCCCGCCGCTGGGGACTGGCGGTGGGGGTGTTGCAGGGCGAGAACTGGGAGCAGCCAGAGCGCCGCTGGCTGCTGGAGGCCGCGCCGGGCGTGCGCTCATTCGTGCGATCATTCGAGGGAGACACCTGGGCGCTGGTGGGACTCTTCGAGAGGCGAGACGGTGAGTTGCGCCCGGTGATAGAGGAAGCGCAGGGTCAGCCGGCCGTGTCCCTGCGTGCCGATTTCGGCTCGACTGAGCTCGCCGAAGTCGGCGGGTTTCAGTTGTTGGGCCACGATGGCTTGCCCGATAGGCTGGCCGCGGGCCAACCATTGCGGCTGACGCTGCACTGGCAGGCGGCGCAGCCACCACCACTCAACTACAGCCTATTCCTGCATCTGCGCCATCTGAGCGATGAGACCAACCGCACGGTGGCGCAGCACGACGGCCAGCCGACGTGGTACGGCCCGCAGCCAACGACGACCTGGACGCCAGGCCAGCCCAGGCGTTCGGCCCAGACGCTGCATCTCCCCGGCGACGCGCCCGCCGGCGAATACCGGCTGGTGCTCGGCGTGTACGACCGGCAGACGCTGGAGCGGTTGTCGCTCTTGGGAGAGGATGGACAGCCAGTGGGCAACGAGTTCGAGCTGGGCCGCGTGCGCCTGCAGGCGGCAAGCGAGGCGCAGCCGCCAACAGACCTCTGCTGCGCGATGCTACCAGAATGCTGCGTTTCGGTTGAGAACACGGACTGAAGTCCAGACTCCAGAAAGCAAAAGAGGGACTGATGAATTGCGTGGTATTGGGTGGGGAAGGGTTCATTGGATCGCATCTGGTAGACAAGCTAGCCGACTCGGGGCACGACGTGACAGTATTCGATAGGCGGAGGAACCCTCTCCTGCTGTCTCGACCTGCGGCGAGATTCATCTGCGGGGACCTTGCAGACCAAGCAGCGGTTGAGGCAGCAACGCGAGGGGCGGATGTCGTGTTTCACCTGATTGGGACCACAGTCCCCCAAACCTCCAACGAGGATCTCTTCTTTGATCTTCAGTCGAATGTGACGTGGACGATTCGCCTTCTGCAAGCCTGTGCTCGGTCCGGGGTAGGAAAAGTGGTGTTTCTTT
Source organism: uncultured Anaerolineales bacterium (assembly GCA_964587335.1). Lineage (GTDB taxonomy): Bacteria > Chloroflexota > Anaerolineae > UBA3071 > UBA3071 > UBA3071. The sequence goes on along the minus strand of CAZPMV010000082.1, from coordinate 4,292 downwards.
CGTCGGGTGGCACGGTGTATGGCATCCCCCACGAGGTCCCCATTCCGGAGACACATCCGACCAATCCCATCTGCTCCTACGGTCTTACCAAGCTTATTGTTGAGAAATACCTGACGCTTTTCCACCACCTGTACGGATTAGACTATGCTGTGCTCCGGTGCGCCAATGCGTATGGAGAACGGCAAAACCCCGATGGTAGGCAGGGGGCCATTGCCGTCTTTCTGGGACGCATAGTGCGGAATCTGCCCATTGTTGTGTGGGGAAATGGCGAGGTGACGCGCGATTATGTATACGTTCGAGATGCGGTGCGGGCCCTGGAGATGGCCGCGCTGACCTCGATTGAACCACGAGTGCTCAACATAGGAAGTGGTGTTGGTTTCTCCATAAGACAACTTCTCGAAGTCATTGAGGAAGTTGTCGGCCAAGCACCGACCATTGAGTATTCCGATCCCAGAAGCTATGACGTGCCGGTCAATGTCTTGGACATTTCACTCGCCCAAAGGGTCTTGGGATGGAAGCCACAGTTCGAGTTGAGGTCAGGATTAGAGCGCACCTGGAACTGGGTCCAGTATTGGGCGAAAACGCAATAAGCACATCTCCCTTTCTGTGCGAGCATTCGACAAATAGCGTGAATTGTGGTATAATCCAAGGAGATCACGATTTCACTTGGAGAGCAGCTGCGGGAGGTGGAACTATGAGCTTGCTATCTGTCAGGGGAGTTTACGAAGACGGCGTTGTGCGATTGCTGGCGCCGGTAGAGGTGAAGGGCAAGTTCGACCTGATCGTCACCTTCGTTGAGCCCTTCGAGAAAGATGTGCGCAAGGGTGGTGAGGAAAGCCATGACCTTGAGGAAAAGCGAAGGAAGATACTCTCTTTCGCAGGACTGCTTAGTGACTTGACGGACAGAGAGCGGCAAGTGATGGGAGAGGCCATGCAGCGGCCTCTTGACATGTTTGCCCCGTTTCCAGAGGAGGCACCATGAAGCGGCGCTTGTTGGATAGCGATGCCCTATCAGCCTTCTTGGCCGGGCGCGAGCCAACCACACGGCACGTGCGCGAGTACCTGGATGTGATGCCTTGTCTCACCATGAGCGTGATGAACTACTTTGAAGTATTGCGAGGTTTGTATCACCTGGGAGCCAAACGTAAAACAGAGCGTTTCCAAGAATTAGCTTTGTCCAGCGAATTGCTGCCCATTGACGGAGAGGTAGCCGAAATCGCCGCCCATCTCTATGCTGGCCTCCGGCAGCGCGGTCAACCGTTACCTGATGCTGACATCCTTATCGCCGCTACAGCCCTCGCCAACGATTGCGTTCTGGTGACAGGCAACGAAAAGCACTCTCGACGTATCAAGGGGTTGGAAGTCGAGAACTGGCTGTCCTGAGACGGCTGCCACCTTCAGCACGGTTCGTCAGCGCCGATAGACCTCACGACGGTGCAGGACGGCCAGGATGACCACCAGTTGCTGGGCATCATCCACGTCGTATATGACGCGATAGTCTCCAACCCGTATCCTCCACGCGCCGCGCATCGCTCCCATCAGCTTCCGTGCCTCCTGAGGGCGAGGGTTTTCCACCAGCTTTCGTATGGCTCGGATGATCCGCTCCCTCACCCCGGCGGGCAGATCGGCAATCTCCTTCTCCACGCGACGGGAGGCTGCCGCTACCCTATACACGCTGTCTATCCAGTTCAGCAACGAAGGATTCGAAGTCCCGCCCCTCGGCACGAGCGTGACCTTCACGCTCTGCCTGGAGCCTGCGCCCCAGCGCGCTGTCCAGTTCGTCCTCCCGATCCTCCAGAAGGTCCATCATGGCATTGTAGCGGTCAATGGGCAGCAGAACGGCCTCAGCCTTGCTGTAGCGAGTGATGAAGACAGGCTGTCCTGTCTCCGAGAGCCTCCTCAAGACCGAAGCGATCTTATCCCGCACCTGGCTGGTGGGCATAATGGTCACAGCCATATGTATCACCTCCTTTGTACAACAGAGATGATATATCATTTCACACCGCTTGTCAAACCGACTGCTGTTGCGCGTCCTTTCACTTGCAGGATGATTTGCCCGCTCCCCTCATACATGGTATCATCTCGGCAATGTCACACTCTCCGCCTGGGCCTGTGAACAGTAAAGCAAAGATGGTGCAGGGGCGGCAGCAGACGACGATGGCAAGGCTGGCGTTGCTGGCGCTCGTTCTCCTCGCCTTCGCCTTGCGCGTCCACCGGATGGACACCCAGAGCCTCTGGTACGATGAAGGGGTGACAGCACAGGTTGCCTCGCAGGGGCTGGTCGAACTCACTCGCTGGACAGCAGATGACATCCAGCCACCGCTGTACTACTACATGGTGGCTGGCTGGATGCGACTGGCCGGACGGAGCGAGTGGGCGCTGCGCTTCCTCTCGGCCTTCTTCAGCGCGCTGACAGTTCCGCTGCTGTACGCATTAGGACGCCTTCTCTTCAACCGCCGGGCGGGGCAGCTCGCCGCGCTGCTTGCGATGGTCTCTCCCCTATACATCTACTATGCCCAGGAAGCGCGCATGTACACGATGCTGACCTTCCTGGGCGCGCTGGCGGGCTATCTGCTGCTGCGCATCCTCGGCGAGACGCGCACGGCCCGCCGCCGCTGGTTGTGGTCCGGTTTCGCCCTCACCTCCATCGCTGCCTTGTACACCCATTACTTCGCCGCCTTCCTGCTAACAGCCCTGGCCCTCTACTCCCTGCTGGACGCGGTACGCCGCGCGCCGCGCACCACATTTCACATTTCACGTTTCACGTTTCACGCTTTGCTCATGGAGAGCTTCATCACCCTCGTTGCTATCATCCTCGCCTACCTCCCCTGGCTCCCGTCAATGCTCACCCGCTTCCGCATAGATGCCAGTTACTGGCAGGGTACACTGAAGCTGCACGAGGCGCTGCGCCATGTCCTCATCAACTTCGGCCTCGGAGAAACGGTGCTGGAGCCCATTGCAGTCAAGCTTATGTGGGGGTTTGCGATCATCCTGGGACTGAGCGTCGCAGCCCTTGTCCGGCATGGCGGATCACGCATCACGAATCACGCATCACGCACCACGGTTCACGTTTCACGTTTCACGCATCATCCGCTATCGTTCCTGCTGCTGTACCTGTTCGTGCCGCTGGTGCTGATCCTGCTGCTCTCATACCGCAATCCCAAGTTCAATCCTCGCTATCTCATGCTGGCCTCCCCTGCCTTCCTGCTGCTGATCGCCGGTGGCCTCAGCGAGTTGCTCTCCAGCCCCGGCATAACCCGCACAGCGCGAGCGATTGGCATCCTCTGCCTGGCCTACGCCGTCGGCGCCTCTGCCTATTCCGTCCATAACTGGTTCGCCGACCCCGCCTTCACCAGGGCTGACTTCCGCGGCGTGTCCCATTATGTGCGGGAGCACATTGCGCCCGACGAGACAGTGATCCTCACATCCGGCCACCTGTCGCCGGTCTGGGACTACTACGCGCCAGACATTGAGCGACACCGCCTGCCGAACATGGATATCCTGGATGTAAATGCCACGCTGGGCTACCACACCTCTGATGACCTCAATCGGCTGCTGACGGGCAAGCAGGGTGTCTGGACAGTGCTCTGGCAAGACAAGGTCGTAGATCCCAACGGGTTCCTGGCCGATTTCCTGACACGGGCAGGTCAGGAGCAACCGGTGGAGCGCGCCTTCTGGCACGTCGGACTGCGCCACTACCGGCTGCCTGAGGGAGTGTTTTTCAGCCCCGAGCCGCCTATCGAGCAGCCACTGCGCGCCAATTTCGGCGGACAGGTGGAGCTTCTGGGCTGGAGCCAGGAAACGCCCGATACCATCACGCTCTACTGGCACGCTCTGGTGGACACCGAGCGGGATTTCAAAGCCGCGCTGGCGCTGGAGGATGTAAGCGGTCACACGTGGGGGCGCAGCGACCGGCGACCGGCAGCCTACAACTACCCCACCTTCCGCTGGCAGCCGGGGGAAGTGCTCTTTGGCCACTACGATCTGCCGGCCGAGCCGGGCACGCCGCCGGGCAGCGGTTACCGCCTCAGCGTGGGATTGTACGACGAAACGGACATCGCAGGGTTGGACGTGCTGGACGAGGCGGGGAACCCGCGGGGCAAGCGCGTGCGGTTGGACGGGATCCAGCTCTCGCACCTAGTCACCGGCGACGTGCTGACGCCGCTGCTGGCCCTGCCTGGTGGGCAGCAGACCGACATCATCTTGACCAATGGCCTGCGGCTGCTGGGCTGTGCCTTCGATCCCGCTCCAATGCGTCCCGGCGACCAGCGGACGCTGACCACCGTCTGGCG
>CAZPMV010000081.1:0-12120 GCA_964587335.1 uncultured Anaerolineales bacterium | reverse complement strand
CGATGAGCGCGTCCCGGCCTTGGTAGCCGAAATCCTCGGCCTGGTGCAGCCGGCGTAGGGGGCCAGGTAGCGCAGGGCGGGGGGGGCGTCGGGATCGGCCACCACGACGATGGTATGGGCCAGCGCCCCGTGGCTCTCCAGGGTCTGGATCACCGCCTGGGCCGATGATTTCTTCTGGCCGATGCTGACGTAGACACAGACCACGTCGCTTTCATTGCCCTTTTGTTGGTTGATGATGGTGTCCACGGCGATGGCCGTCTTGCCTGTCTGCCGGTCGCCGATGATCAGTTCCCGCTGCCCGCGGCCGATGGGCACCAGGGCGTCAACTGCCTTGAGGCCGGTATGCAATGGCCGGTTCACCGGGCTGCGCCTGACCACGTTTGGCGCTTCCCTCTCCAGGTTATGCCAATCAGCGGCGAACACGGGCCCCCGCCCGTCCAGCGGCCGGCCCAGCGGGTCTACCACCCGACCCAGCAATTCCGCGCCCACTGGCACCTGCAGCCGGCGACCAGTGCTGGTCACCAGATCGCCACCTTGCAGTCCCTCATCGGATCCCAGCAAGATGCAGTCAATGCGTCGCCGGTCCAGGTTGAGGATCAGACCTTGTACGCCAGCGGGGAAATCCACCAGTTCATCGGTCATGGCCCGTGGTAGCCCAGAGAGGCCAGCCACGCCGCTGCCCACCTGGAGCAGGGTACCCACGTCCAGAAAGCGCACCTGGTGCGCGGGCTGGTCACGAGCCTTCTCCCGCACCAGTTCCAGCAATGCCGGCAGACGAAAGTGTTCCCTCATGCCCGCAGTCTCCGTTGAAGCTCGCTCCCTAGCTCCTGGCGCAGATCCAGCAGCCGTCGCTGCAGGCTGTGGTCAATGATACTATCGCCCAGGCGCACCTTGAGGCCGGCGATGAGGGCCGGGTCGGTCTCTACGGCCAGAGTGAGAGTACGGTTGACCAGAGCCGATAGGGTGTCAGCCAGGGTGTGCTGCTGTTCCTTGCTGAGGGGCAGGGATGTATAGACCTGGGCTACCGGCTGCCGCTCGGCCATCGTGTGCCGGTAGGTTTCCACCCTCTGACGGTCGGTCTGCCCCAGCTCCCAGACGTGGGCTTGCAGGCGAGTGACCAGGTCATCGTGCACGGACTGGGTGACGACGCCCTTTAGGCTCAGGGCCGTCAATTCGATGATGGTGTCCAGCATTTCATCGTAATTCTCGGCAACAGCTTGTGCCCGCTCCTGGGTGCTCTCAGCCCGCAACTCCGCCCGCAGCGCCTCGGTCTGGGCCTGAGCCTGATGCAGGATGCCCCAGGCCTGCTGCTCTGCTTCCTCCCTGGCCTGCCGAATGATCTTTTCGGCTTCTTCTTCGGCTCCTTCCAGACGCGCTGCCAGACGCTCGCGCAGCGCCTCGGCCTCATTCCTGTCCTGAGCTGCCTGCTTCAGCGTGCTCTCCATCTCATCCGCCCGCTGGCGCATCAACCGCCGCGCAGGCTCAAAAAGGAACTTGCCCAGGACGACTGCCAGGAGCAGGAAGTTGATGATTTCAAAGATCAGGGTGGGTAGGTCAAGTTTGAGCATAGGTTACTCTCCTTTACTCGATGAGAGCCAGGAGCGGATTGGCAAAGAGCAAGATCAGGCAGATCAGCAGCACGTAGATGGCACAGGACTCCAGCATGGCCAGGGCCACGAAGAGGGTGGTGCTGATCTGCCCCGCCACACCAGGTTGGCGGGCCATGGCCTCCAGGGCCTTCTCCACGGCCTTGCCTTCCTGAAGAGATGGGATTATCGTCCCCACGACGATGATGACGCCGCTGATGATCATTGTGGCTAGTACTACGATGGTCATTGCATCCATGTTTTCCATAGTTCTGGTTCCTCCTTGAGACTAGTTGGCTTGAGGGGCGAGTTTCGAACCCGCCCCTACTGGGTTGGAATGGGTGGCTGTTGTTCCTCGGCCAATGGCTTCACAGCCTGGCCAATGTAGACGATGGCCAGAAGGGTGAAGACGAAAGCCTGCAGGAGACCGAAAATGATATTGAAAGCGAGCATCACCGTCGGGACGACGAGCGGGATGATTCCGTACAGGACAGCCACGATCACCGTCCCGGCGATCATGTTGCCAAAGAGGCGCAGGGAGAGGGATAGCGTCCTGCTCACGTGTCCCAGGATCTCCATAGGCAGCCCCACGAAGACCGGTCCGGCCAGGAGTTTGATGTACCCCACCAGGCCCTGCCGCCGGATGCCATAGTAGTGGACAGCGAAGAAGACAATCAATGCCAAAGCCAACGCAGTATTGATATCGCTGGTGGGGGAAGGTAAGCCGGGCAAGAGCCCCAACAGGTTGGCGGTAAGGAGGAAGATCATCAGGGCGCCGATCATGGGCAGAAACTCACTGCCAGGCTGTCCTATGGTACTCGATATCAGCCCCTCGAGGCCCTCGATCCCCATCTCCAGGAGGTGCTGCCACCCTTTGGGCCTGAGGCTCATCCTCTTCGAGGCCAGATAGGCGAGGATGCTCCAGGCAGCTATCATTACCCAGGTAGCTACTACCGTATTCGTGACCGGGATGCCGAATATGGTGAAGACAACGTAAGGAAACGTCTGTTCCATTTTCTCCTCTACTCCCCTACCCACACTTTCCTGGTCACCACCACTCTGCCGATGGTGAAGCCCACGATGGCCGCTATGGCCCCAAGAGGCTCCAGTTTCAGCAGGGCCAGCACGACCAGAGCCCACAATACGTATCGAAGCAGGAATCCAACCACCATCAGACTTCCGGTGGCGGAAGATCCTCTCCGCAGGGCCCACTTGACGGTCCAAGAAAGGGAGAGGAAATAAGCTACGCTGGCTGCTGTGGCCAGGACAAGGCATAGCAGAAACTTCATCCCTTTCGTTCCTTTCGTGTCCTCAGAGTCTCAATCTCCCGATAGCGCAAAGGTCAGCACTGTGACCCCTCCCTCTGCCACACGCAGGATGCCAGCCGCTATGGTCAGGGTGTGGCGGCCGGTTTCATCCTCGTAGACCAGTTCGCCCGGTGTCAGGGCGGCCACCAGGGGAGCGTGGCTAGGCAGGATACCGATAGCCCCGTCGGTCAGCTCGGCCTCCATGGCCAGCACCCCTTCTGCCCGCAGGCGCACCCCCATTGGCGTTACAATTCTCAACCTTTGCCTTTCCACCATCTCGCTCCTGACCCCTTAGGCCATATCCCGCGCCTTGGCCACCGCCTCGTCAATGCTGCCCACCATGTAGAAAGCCTGCTCTGGCAGGTTGTCGTGCTCTCCCTCCAGAATCTCCTCGCAGCCGTGCAGGGTTTCCTCCAGAAGGACGTGGCGGCCGGCCAGGCCGGTGAAGGGCTCAGCCACGAAAAAGGGCTGGGTGAGGAACCGCTGCAGGCGGCGCGCCCGCCTCACTACTATCTGGTCCTCCTCGGAGAGCTCCTCCACACCCAGAATGGAGATGATGTCCTGCAACTCCTTGTGCTGGGCCAGCAGAGTCAGCACTTCTCTGGCGATGCGATTGTGGCGTTGCCCCACCAGTCGAGGGTCCAGCAGCTGTGAGCTGGACTGCAGGGGATCCACAGCGGGGTAGAAACCCTGGCTGGCCTGGCGGCGGGAGAGGACAGTGATGGCGTCCAGGTGGGCGAAGGTAGCAGACACGGCTGGGTCGGTCAGGTCGTCGGCTGGCACGTAGATGGCCTGCACAGAGGTGATGGCTCCCCTGCTGGTGGAGGAGATGCGTTCCTGTAGTGTGCCCATCTCGGTGGCGAGGGTGGGCTGGTAGCCGACCGCGCTGGGCAGACGGCCCAGCAACGCCGAAACTTCCATGCCCGCCTGGATGTAGCGGTAGATATTGTCAACGAATAGCAGCACGTCTTGCTGCTCTTGGTCGCGAAAGTATTCGGCCATAGTCAGAGCGGTGAAGGGAACGCGCAGGCGAGCACCCGGCGGCTCGTTCATCTGGCCAAAGACCAGGACAGTACGCGCCAGGACGCCGCTGCGCCGCATCTCGAGCCATAGTTCGTTCCCCTCGCGGCTGCGCTCCCCCACACCAGCGAAGAAGGCGATGCCCTGTTGGTGCTCGATGGTATGGCGAATCAGCTCGATCATGAGCATCGTCTTGCCCACCCCGGCCCCGCCGAAGAGGCCGATCTTGCTTCCCCTGCCGTAGGGGGTGAGCAGGTCAATGACCTTGATACCGGTGCTCAGCATCTCGGTGGTGGCTTTCTGCTCCCGCAGCGGCGGGGCATCCACGTGAATAGGCTGGCGCACCACACCGTCCAGGGGTGGTCCGTCATCTACAGTCTCCCCCAGCACGTTGAAGATGCGGCCTAGTGTGGGCTGGCCCACCGGCACCATGATCGGCCAGCCGGTGTCACGCACCGCCAAGGCCCGGTGCAGCCCTGAGGTGGAGCTCATGGCCAGGCAGCGCACGGTGGATGGGTCAATGTGCTCCTGCACTTCGATCACCAGGGTAGGGGCGGGTTTCAAACCCGCCCCTACGTCACGCTCGACGAGCAGCGCGTGGCGGATGCCGGGCAGGTTGCCCACGGCGAATTCCACGTCCACCACTACGCCCGCTACGCGCACCACATGTCCGATTCTCATCCAGATAGCTCCTCCATCAAGCAGCGGTCGCCGCCCGCGCCTCGGCGGTCAAGATGATGTCATACGAATAGTCCTGTACCTCAGGAGGGACGTCGTCCCAGGTGCCTCCGCCGTCCAGCAGCCGCAGTACGTTGCTGATGCCCCAGTTATAGGCTGCCAACAGCCAGTAGTCTTCGGGGCGGTGGCGGGACAGCAACTGCTTCCGCAGCCAGACCCAATAGGCCGCTGCCAGACGGATGTTGCTGGCAGGATCGAAGGGGTCGAACAGTTCCAGTTTGGCGGCCCACTGATCCCAGGTGGCGGGGTGGATCTGCATCAGCCCATACTCGCCCGCGCCGCCGATGGCCAGCGGATCCCAGCGGCTCTCCCGCCATCCCTGCTCCAGCAGCAACTGCCAGACGAGGTCATACTCGGCAGCGATTTCCTTGTAGGTCTCTAGATATGGCTCGTCCATGATCTTTTTCTCAACAGAACACGAAAGGAACGAAAAGATGAATGATGATTAGCGGACGCCCTGCCACAACGCCCACAGGCGAGGGCCGAAGAGCAGCAGACCGACGATGACGGAAATGATGGCGGCGAAGATCACTGCTCCGGCCGCGATGTCCTTGGCGGTCTTGGCCAGGGGGTGGAAGCGCTGAGTGAGCGCGTCCACTGCTGCTTCGGCCACCGAGTTGAACATCTCGGCTACGAAGACGAAGCCGATAGTCAGGGCCAGGATGGCCCATTCGACCAGACTCAGGCGGAGCACAGTGGCCAGCGTGATGGCCAACAGGGCGATAATCAGGTGGATGCGGGCATTGCGCTGCGTACGCAGGACGTGCCTCAAGCCAGCAAGGGCGTAACCGAAGCTGGTCGGCAGGTCTGATCGCCACTTGGACTCCATCTGAGGAGTCTCTTGTTCCTTTATGCTGCGCTTCAGCCCTGCCAGAATCTCCTCCTGCCGCGCCCACATCGCGGCCTCTTCCTCAGGCGTGGCGTGACCGTATCCCAGCAGATGCAGTGTACCATGCACCACTAGCAGTCGCAGTTCGTTGGCCACGGGATTAGCAGCGGCTTCGGCCTGGGCTGAGGCGCGAGGGTAGGCGATGATCACGTCTCCGAGGTACTTCGCTGCCTCCTGCGGTTCGACGAGACGTTTCTCTGGCCCTCGCGCAGGGAAGGCCAGCACGTCGGTGGCACTGTCCACGCCCCGGTAGCGTGCGTTCAGTTCTCTCACCTGGGCGTCGTCGGTCACGACGAGGGTTATCTCCCCATCAACCTGACCTTCGGAGACCAGGACTGCCGCCGCTGCAGCGTGCAGGTCCGTGGCGTCCACCTGTCGAGCGAATGCGGCAGCCACCTGCACCTCGACTGTCGGGCCGAATGGGCTTCTACTCAGATGCATCGTCCCCCTCCGTCGTGGCAGGGATAGCCGGTGGCGGCTCCGGGTAGCGGATACGGGGGTGGTGCACGCCCCGCAGCACGTCCACGAAGGCCCGCCTTGTGCGGTCCAGGTCTCGCAGGGTCAGGTCACTTTCGTCCAGTTCCCCTTCCAACAATGGCTGGCTGATCATACGGCGCACCATTTCCTCAAGTTCCTCTACAGAGGAGGGGCGATTGGCGCGCACTGCTGCCTCGCAGCCATCGGCCAGCATGACGATGGCCGTCTCGCGACTCTGCGGCTTTGGTCCCGGATAGCGGAAGTCCGTTTCGTTGACCACCGTTTCTCCCTCCGCCTCCTCCAGGGCCCGGTGGTAGAAGAAGCTTACCAGGCGCGTGCCGTGGTGCTCGGGGATGAAGGCCTGAACTCGCTCGGGCAGACGATGCTTCTGGGCCAGGTCGAGGCCATCTTTGACGTGGCTGACGATGATCTGAGAGCTGGTATACGGATCGAGATGGTCGAAGGGATTGCTCCCTTCGGCCTGGTTCTCGATGAAGAAGTGCGGGCGAACGATCTTCCCGATGTCGTGATAGAAGGCACCCACGCGGGCCAAGGAGCCATCGGCGCCGATAGCACTGGCCGCTCGCTCTGCCATGTTGCTGATGAGGATGGAGTGGTGGTACGTGCCGGGGGCCTTGAGGACTAGCTGCCGCAACAGCGGGTGAGTGGGGCGGCCGAGCTCTATCAGTTGCAGGGAGGTGGTGACGCCGAAGAGGGCTCCCAGGAAGAAGAAGCCCAGCAAGGTGAGGCTAGCGGCTAGCACGCCGTTGGCCACTGCCGCGCTGCTCAGTTCAAGGATGCCCATCAGGTCGAGATTGTGCTCGGGCAGCCGGAAGGCAGCCAGCACGATCACGTTGGATAGCGTCACGAAGCCGCCAGCGCGGGCGAAGTTGCTGAGCCGCTCCCCCCTGCCCAAAGTATACGCGCCCACGAGCGCTCCAACGACACCGTAAGTGACGATCTCCGTGGCTCCCCCGGTGAGGTAGCCTGCCAGCAGTCCGAAGCAAAGGGTGATCAGGGTCGCCAGGCGGAGGTCGAAAAGGGAGCCTATCAGCATGGCCAGCGTGGCCAGCGGGAAGAAATAGGGCAGGATAGTGTGCAACGGAAGCATCAACTTTGCCAGCAGCAGGAAGGTGATCATCAGCAGCGACAGCAGCGGTGGCCAGTGGCGTTGTGTCCAGAACTCCGTAGCGAAGGAGAAAAGGTACAGCCAGATAAGCGCCGTGAGCGCCAGAACGAAGAGGGCTGTGCCGCCGACCTGCCACCAATCCCAGGCTGCCTGGTACAGCCCCAGTTGCTCCAATGCCTCTACATCCAACTCGTCCACGATGTCGCCCGCGCGCACGATGATCTCTCCACTGGCGAAAGAGACCGCCACGGGTTCGACCGCTTCCCGAGCGGTTTGCTGGGCTGCTTCAGTCTTCTCTGCGTTGTAGAAGGTGTTGGGTTGCAGTAGCGCCTTGGCTAAAACGCCGACGACTTCCAGTTCCTCGTCCGAGAGCTCGACCTGCAGACCGATCATGCTCTCCACACGGCGGCGGGCCAGGGCCAGTTGGTGTTCCCTGATCTCTTCCCGCATGGCCCGGTTGACCACAAGTGGCACCTCGCTGGTCACGCGCAGCCATGCCTCGTTGCCAAGGCTCAGCGTCTGGCTGATCGCTTCGGCGGAGAGGGCGGCGTCGGGGATGGCTTTGATCCACGCTATCTGGTCCTCGATAGAGGCGTAAGCGTCGGACCGCACGGAACCGATGTAGTCCAGCACCTCCCGTGCCCGCGCTACTTGCTGATGGCGGATCTTTGTTTGTGGGGGGTCATACTCATCGGGCACGGCTGCCTCGGCGCTCCGGTGAGCCTCCTCTGTGAGCAGCTCGCTGATGTAGTGGTGGGCACGCGGGGCGCGGATGTTCACCGGACTGACGTCGTCGGGTTGCAGAGCGATGCGATCCGAGGCAGCAAAGCGCAGCGTGAGGATGAGGATGGCGGCGAAGGCAAACAGCAGGCCGAAGAGCATCCCCGGTAGCCTCTCGCGCCAGGAGATGCGCGGCTGCGCTGCCTCCAGCGGGCGGATGCTTTCCTCTACGATCCCTTCAATGCTCATGGTCACGTGTCCGCTCAGTCAGCCTCCCGCAAGCTGCCTCCATCGCTGCAGCCCTCGGCAGGGTGGACGCTTCTACTGATGTGTCGTCATTGGGAGGGTTCGCGTAGTAGCTCTTGGACGACCTGGTTGACCAGCTTGCCATCGGCCAGGCCACGCAGTTCCTGCATCAGCGGACGCATGACCAGCCCCATCTGTCGCGGGCTGGTGGCCCCCACTTCAGCGATCGCCCGCTTCGCCTTCTCGGCGATCTCCTCCCGCGTGAACTGCTGCGGCAGGTAGGATTCTAGCACCGTCAGCTCGGCGCGTTCTTGCCCCACTAAGTCCTGGCGGCCTCCCTTTTCGAACTCGACGATGGCGTCCCGGCGTTGCTTGGCTTGCTTGGCGATGATGGTCAGCATCTCCTGCTCGCTCAGTGTTCGTGCCTTTTGGCCAGCTACCTCCGCCTCGCGGATGGCTGTCTTCACGGCGCGGATAGCCAGCTTGCGTGCCTGGTGGCCGCTGCGCATGGCCTCTCTCAGATCGGCGTTCAGTCTATCCATCAGATCCATGTTGTGCTCCTGCTGTGCCATCTTCTGTGTCTATGATCGTAGTCAAAAGGGGCAAGCTGTCAAACTCCGTCTTCGTCCTTGAGTTGGTAGTTACGCACGTAGCGCAGCGGAGTGCGATTCAGCGCCACGCAACGGAGCAGAGTGGCGCACTACGAGCCTGTCTCGGTGCTACGCCGCGGTCTGTCGGCACATGATGGCTCTGTCTCCGTTAGCAGTCCATCACGTTGGGTTTGATGCATGAGGGTAGCGATTCCGTCTCTGCATACCGCACCGGCCCCCGGAACTTGTTTGGGACCATCGTGCTGCATCCCCAACAAGTTGGGGACTCCGGCACTCCGTACCATGTCAAAACCACCCTGATCAGCTACTAGCCTATCCTACCACAAGATGCGCCCTTCGGCAAGTCATGCCGATTGTCTGTGAGTACACCATGCATTGCAGAGGAGATGAACCCGTAAGACCTTCTTGCTCCCATGGGCGAGGCACCTGGCAGGAAAACGGTTGTCAAATGAAGGGAAGTATGCTATACTGTATCAGTAGTTACGCTGTTACTGGTGGCAACTCAGGCGACACGAGCTTTCAGAGGGACTGGAGGTGAGGCGTTTCCGCTAACTACGTGATACTGCAATTGCTCTTTCACCTCCCCCACCGTTTCTGATGAATCGAGTTTGAGTTGATTCAGCACCACATGAGTCAGCAACACGAAGGCAACATGGCGCGCCATGGCCTGAGGTAGGTGACACTGACAGACCGCGAAACCTGTGAATTGTTTGCTGCCTCTGAAGATCGTCTCACAACGGGTGAACCAGCGCTCATTGTACCAACTGTCGAAGACCAGGTAGTCAAAGGGCAAGCCAACCATCAGCATCTCGCTGATCATTTGTTGAGCTAGTTGTAGCTTGGTGCGGTAACATTGGGGGCGACATTTGGCACGAGGCTGCCACAGACGGAAAGCCACTGGAATCTTCACTGGCCCCAGACCTGTCTGCGTGTACGCACAAGCAGATACCATAACAACACGACGATGTGCAATCTGGACGTCATGGCATTTGGTCTCCTCAATGAGGCTATTGTCGTGTAGCATGATCATACCCTCCAATGCTCATAGAGTAAACCGCATAACCACTGGAGCAGTATCTACCGCTGCTTCACAGAATCGGCTGAAACATGTCTATGGATTTGGCGATCTCAGTTGCGCAAGATGAATGGTATGCTCTCGTCGACAACGAGCGACGTTTGGGGTTGGCGTGCAAATGGGCGCTGACCGCCCTGGGCACCCTGCTCTGGCTGACTGGTGGCCAGCCCCCCCTAGTTGGCGGCCCGCCGCTGGCCCTGCTGATCTACGGGCTCACTACGCTGGCGTTCACTGCTCTGCTGCTCAGGCTCGCCCGACCTCAACACCGATGGAGGTGGCGCATGGCGTGGCTTCTCTGGCTGAGCAACGGCCTGGACGCTCTCTTCGTCAGCTATCTCATCGCCCAGCACGTGACGCTGGCAGGCCCGCTTTCCCTGCTCTACGGACTAGTGGCGCTCAAGATCGCCCTCACTCTGCCGGGACGGTGGGCACCGCCGCTCGTCGCCGCGCTCTGCGGCCCGCTCTACGTAGGTACGCTGTTCTGGGCCCGTCGCAGTTTGGTCTTCTTGCTCGATCCAGCGTTCTTGTTGCGCTACCTGGCGCTGATGGCGGTGGTGCTGGGCAGTGCTTACGCTGGATTGGTCCTGGCGCGTCGCCGTCAGCGCATCGCTAGCCTGGACGCGGCGCTGGAACGGCAGGAGGCAGACCTGGCGCAGAAGACACAGGTGCTGCAGCGCATGGCCACTGACCTGGGCGCGCGTGTGTTGGAACTGCGTGCCCTGCACGAGATGGCCAGGACGCTTTCCTCTACCTTGCACCTGGAGGAGACACTGCAGCTCATCGTGAACCGGCTGGCTGACCTCTCAGACAGCAACCACTGTGCTGTGGCTTTGCTCGATCAGGACCGACGAGGGCTTGTCGGGGCTGCGGCCAGTGGGGCGCAGAGCGAAGCGTTTCCTGGTCTGCGGTTGCCACCAGGGGAGATCATGAGCGAGTCTCCTGCAGTGCAAGGCGGCAGCATCTTCATCCCCGACGGAACTGACTTTGAGCCTGGCGGACCGCTGCACCCGCTGCGTGAGATATGGGATGCCCGTGCTTGCTTGGTGTGTCCGCTGGTGGTGCGCGACCGGCTCATTGGCGCGCTCTACTTGGCCGACGGGAGTCCCGAGTTCACTTTCGTCGAACGGGAACGGCAGCTCATTGCCAGCTTCGCCTATTTTGCGGCCACGGCCATCGAAAAGGCTCGTCTGTACCAGGAGACGTGGGAAAGGAGCCAAGAGCTGGAGACGGTGCTACAGGGCATCGGCGATGGTGTGCTGGTGGCCGATCCGCATCTGCAACTGCTTATGATGAACGGCGTAGCAGCGCACATCTTTGCTCTAGAGCAGTCGCCACAGCCGGGGCTGCCCCTGGCACAGATTCTGCCGGGTGATCCAGTGCTCGATTTGTTGGAAGACACGTTGCAGGCCGGCGAAGAAGCAATCAGGGAGATCGAATTGGAGGGCCACGGGAGGGACAAGGCACGCACGTATCAGGCCTTGGCCTCGCCGATGATTGCCGAGGATGGGCGGGCGCAGGGCGTCGTGGCGGTGCTGCGGGACATCACGGCGCAGAAGGAGTTGGAGCGGATGAAGTCCAACTTCCTCTCCGTGGTCTCTCATGAACTCAAGACACCCCTGCATTCCATCAAGGGTTTTGTAGAGATCATCCTGATGGGCAAGACAGGCGCGATCAACGAGTTGCAGCGCGATTTCCTGGGCACGGTCAAACAGCAGACTGACCTTCTGCAGCGACAGATCAATGACCTGTTGGAGTTCTCTCGCCTGGAATCAGGGCAGGTCAAGCTGTATGTGGAAGAGGTGGCGCTGCCGACGTTGGTGGCCAGGGTGCTGGACAAGTTGGCTCCGCTGGCGCAGGAGGGGGAATTGACGCTGCACAATCGCCTGCCGTCCGATTTCCCTGCGGTGGAAGGGGATCGTTTGAGGCTGGAACAGGTGCTGACCAACCTGGTGGAGAATGGACTGAAGTTCACACCGCCAGGGGGTGATGTGACTGTGGATGGAGTAGATCTCGGCGATCAGGTGCAGATCACGGTCAGCGATACAGGAATCGGTGTGCCGCCCACAGAGAGGGATCGGGTTTTCGATCGTTTCTACCAGGTGGACAGCAGCGCCGAACGGGCCTATCGTGGTGCGGGTCTGGGACTGACCATCTGCAAGCACATCGTGGCTCACCATGGCGGGCGTATCTGGTTGGAGGACAGTGAGCCGCAGGGGAGCCGTTTTTGCTTCGTGCTGCTCAAGCGATTGGAAGTGGCCGAAGCGCCCCTCGATTTCACCACCTTGCCGCCTACGGCTGAGAATCGGTAGATTGGTAGATTGG
>CAZPMV010000080.1:7684-12203 GCA_964587335.1 uncultured Anaerolineales bacterium | reverse complement strand
GTGGAACCATCGGCTGCCAGGCCGATGACGTTGCCGCCCAGCGCGTTGCCGTTGCTGCCCGACACCTCGATGCGGACGCCTCGGCGGGTATTGCCGGAGATCACGTTGCCCTCCGCCGTTGTACTGCCGCCGATGGTGTTGTTGGAGGCCCCAGAAGTGATCAACACGCCTCTCTCGTTGGGCTGCTTGGCGTTCCCGGCGGGATTGAGCCCGATGTAGTTGCCTTGCACTACGTTATGCTGCGCCGCGCTGCCCGTGATGCCCACACCGGTCGAGTTGCCCGAGAGCACGTTGCGCTGACCGGCGCCGGTGCCGCCGATGGTGTTGTTGGCAGACACGACATAGATGGCAGTCGCGTCAAAGTTGGTGATGTATAGGCCGTGGATTTGGCACGAATCGGCATTGAGACGCAGTCCGGAAAAGCTCTCGTCGCCGCCGTCCAGAGTCACACCTGGCCGGTCGTTGGCAGTATTCCACACGCCACTGGCGTCAATGGTGGCCTGCTCGCTCAGCGCGGGCAGCGCGCCCACGCTGGTGTCCAAGGTGATGTCCATGGCACGGGCAAAGGTGACGGTGTCGGCGCCGGGGAGGGCGTTGGCTTCCTCGATGGCCGCCCGCAGCGTGCAGTTCCCCCGCGCATCGGCGCAGACTCCGTCGCCGGCATTGGCATCGTGGGCCTGGGCGTCGTCGGCGTTGCTGTTGACCACGAAGCCGCCAGCGGCCAGCGGCGTGCAGGTCAGGTCGAGTGCATAGCTGCTGGCAACGCCTTGGTAGCCATCCACGGCGACATAGTAATTGCCGGGCGACACGTTGCTGGCCGTGGCCGTGTCGTTATCGTAGGAATCGGGGGTCAGGCACTGCCCTGCATCGCACCCCCCTGAAGCCAGCAAGAATACGTCCAGATCCACCGCCATGTTGCTGATCTGGGCAGTGATATTGTAATTGCTGCCCGCCGCCAGGGTAAAGCTGTAGATGTCCTCAGGTCCCGACTCGTCCCAGTTGGAGCAACTGTAGTTGCTGTGGTTGTTGGCTTTGCCGCTGGTGTCCCCATTGACCTGCTGACCACAGGCAATGGGCAGCGGAGCGGCGCAGGTACCGCTGCTGACGATGTCTGCCACGCACCATACCCGCGCCGTGTAACTACACGCCCTGATGCCAACGTCCCAGACGTGTATGTCCTGAGTGGAGGGGTCTGTCCATTCTGAGGGCAACTTGATGGTTGTCCCATACCCTGTGGTCTCACTCCAGACGTTGCAGTTGGCCTTCCCCGGAGTGTCGCTGTTGTCGCTGTCGTAGCCCGTACGCACCCAACCCGAAAGAACAGTCTGAGGCCCATCGCCGCTGTCTGCCCGACCATAGCCCAAGATGGTATTGTACTTGAGATTGGAGGGATCCAGGATCTCCCACAGGGAAGCCATGTGGTAAGCGCTGGCGCAGACGCCGTCGGCATCTGCCCCGTTGTAGCTGGTTTTGGTCAGGTAGTATCGGCGTAGGCCAGCGGACGCGGCCAACCGCTCGCCCCGAGCGTGGACGGGGGGAGTCTGCAACTTGGAGGCAGCAACCTCGTAGTGACCCCAGGCCAGGTAGCCCAGGAAAACCACCGTGAGCAGCGTCAGGGTCACCAGGGTCACGAAGTCCGACCGCCGGTCGTAGCGGATTCTGAGGCTCACTCTCTTGTTCATGGCCTCAATCCTCCATGCACCAGACGGGCACGGGGATGTCGCACGAAAAAGCGCGCACCTTCCAGACGTGGATGTCTTGTCCTGCAGTCCAGTCGTTGGGCAGGTGAGCCACCGTACCGCAGTCGCTGGGACTGCTGCTGGTCCACGTGTTGCAGTTGCCCTGGCCGGCGCTGTTGACGCTGCTGCTGTCCCAACCCGTGCGCACCCAACCAGCGTAGAACACAAGCGGGCCCTGGCCGATGTCGTCCCTCGTATTGCCCAGGGTGGTGTTGTACTCCAAGTTGGAGGGGTCCAGGATCTCCCACAGGGAGGCCATATGGTAGCCGCCGGCACAGGCGGTGCTGGCATTTGCTCCGTCGTAGTAGGTTTTCGTCAGGTAGTACTGGCGCATGTTGGTGGACGCGGCCAGACCTGCCTGTGGGCTGGAGGCTGCGGCCTCTTCTCGCCCCCAGGCCAGGTAGCCCAGCAAGGCTGCCGTCAGCAGGGCCAGGGTCAACAGGGCCACCAGACCTCGCGTGAGGTTGACGTTGACGACCAGCGTTTGTCTTTCTTGCCTTTTCATTTTGGGTTTCTCCTTTCGAATGTGTGAATTGTGGATTGCGCGTGGCGAATGCTTTGCCGGTTTGGTCATTGGTATCTGGGGTTTGACTATCCCCTCCCTTCGTTACTTCTCAGGGCGTCGCGGTTACTTCCTTCCTGGTCAAAAGGTGGATGCCGCCGTCGGTTGGGTTCCAGATCATCACCCCGCCCTGTCCATTCCGCATTCAAGTCAGAGCTGAACCCAGACGACGGTCCGACCCTGCTCGTCCAGCGGCTGCAACTCGATGAGCAGTTCGACCCCATCTTTGCGCCAGCGCTGGTGGGGCAGGGTGATCATCGCCTCGGTAGGCGCTTGCTGGCTCCAGCCTTGTTCGCGCAGCCATGCAGCGTAGAAGTCGAACAGCTCTGGCTCGATCATCGCCGTGGCAAAGCCGATGTCGAAGCCCTCCACCACCGGCACCAACTCAGCGTCCTCGGGCAGAGGGAAGCTCTTCCAGAAGGTAGCCTCGTCGAAAGCAGCAGGTGTCGGGGTTGTCAGCACCGGGGGCGTACAACCTCCTACGAGCACCAGGCTGGCGAGCAGAATGATCCTTGGCCAGTGTTCCATCACCTTCTTCATCGGCATACCTCCTTTGCCTTGTGAGCTTGCACAGTTGTGGCCCGGTGCCTGGGGCTCTCTCAGCCGCGCACAGCCAGCGGCAGGTAGATCTCGCGCCTGGCAGCGGGCATGCCCATGAACTCGTCAGCGCCCAGGTCGAAGCCGGCGCCATGAGGTCGGGTATCGCTGTCAATGTCCATCACCGCTCCGGCGTCCACCCCCTTATCGATGGCCGCCGAGAAGGCGGTGAGATGGTAGCCGTCGGCGTCGAAGAACGGGGCACAGCGGTGGTCGTTGATGTGGTCAACCACACCTGCGCCGACCCAGTCAGTGGCATTAGCGTGCCACAGGGTGCTCTCCAGCGTGACCGTGTTGCCCTCGGTCACAGTGATGCCCACCGTGTGCTTGGCAATGATCGTGTTGGTCATGACCATGGTGCTGGAGTAGTAGGTGCCATCCCACCAGTGGCCGGTGACGTGGATGCCGCTGCCGTCGCCACCGCTGTTGCGAGCGATGGTGCAGTGTAGCAAATGTGGAGAGGAACTATCGATATAGATCCCTGAACCCGTCCCCGTAGCCTGGGCGAGGGTGTTATCGGTCACGACTGTATTGACCAGCAAAGGCATCTTCTTGTATACCCACAGCCCACCACCACCCGCGCCGCTGCAAGTGTTGCCAGAGATGGTATTGCCGTCCAACGTGGTGTCGCTAATGTACACGAACAGTCCGCCGCCTCGCGCCATAGCGGTGTTGTTAGTGATAGCGTTGTCACTCAGGGTAACATGACCCCTATCCAAAGCCAGTCCGCCGCCGTAGGCACCAAGGTTTTCGGATACGGTATTGCCACTGAGAGTGGCGTCGCTGTGGCGCAGATAGAGCCCGCCGCCCCAACCTCCGGTGCTGCCGTTGCCACTGATAGTGTTGTCACTGATGGACGCCGGACTGCTTCTCAAAGCCAGCCCATCGCCGTGAGCGGCGGTGTTACTGTAGATGGTATTGCCGTTCAGCGTGGCGCGACTGTTGTCCAGGAAAAGCCCACCGCCAAAGCTATTCCCGCTGCCAGCGGTGTTGCTGTACACGAGGTTGCCGCTGATGATCGCTGTGGCCGTGATGATGTACACACCGCCGCCAGCATCGTCACGCGCGGAATAACCACGCAGCCCATTTGCACCACCACCTGTGATGCGCAAACCCTCGACGGTTGGACTGATGTCCCCGGTGATGTAGAGCACCCGCCCCTGCCCCTGAGCATCCAGAGTCGTGGGATTGGCCACCGGGTCAGGTGTGGTCCAGTCGGCGATGGTGTAGCCGCCGCGGATGGTCACCGTCTTGCTGATGTAGACCGTCTGAGTGACCCTGGTGCGGGCGCTGACGCCGGTGTAGGTGCCGGCGGCCACGCGTATTTCGTCGCCAGCGCTGGCCGCGTCCACGGCGGCCTGGAGAGTGGCATAGCAGGGCGTCGCCTCGCCACAGTCACCGCCGGGCGCAACGTACAGGATGCCGGGGTCAGCAAGAGCTACACTGTTCTGGCTCCCCAGCAGCCAGAACAAGCCCAGCGTGAGTCCCAGGCCCAGAGCCAGTGCCAAAAACAGTCGTTTGGTGTTCATCGTTGCCTCCCTACTCTTGTTGAGTTGGGGGCGGACTTCGAGACAAGGGGACAGGGGGACAAGGAGACAGGGTGAGTTCTCCTTGTCTCCCC
>CAZPMV010000080.1:2921-7584 GCA_964587335.1 uncultured Anaerolineales bacterium | reverse complement strand
TCTCCTTGTCTCCCCGTCTCCTCTGCCCCCAATCCGTTACTGTCCTGCTATCCGCGTTCTACTGCCTACGCAGCACCACGGGCATGTAGATGTGCCACACCCTGTACTCATCAGCGCCGATGTCGTGGCCTGCGCCCCAGGGGCGGACGTCGCCGTCTATGTCCGTCGTCACCCCGGCATCTACCCCGGCATCAATCGCCGCCGAGCCGTCGGTGAGGTGGTAGTCCCAGGCAGAGGGGTTGACGAAGGCGGGGTCGTCGTAGACGTTGACCGCGCCGGTCACGATAGTGCCCCCACCGCCGGTGTCCGATCCATTGTTGTACCACAGGGTGGCCTCCAGCGTGGCCGTACCGCCCGTGGTGACGGTGATGCCCACGCTGTGGCGGCCGGCGATGATGGTGTTGGTAAAGGCCAGGGTGGTGTAATTGCCCACGAACACTCCCTGCCCGCTGCTGCGGTTATCGGCGATGGTGGTATGCAACAGGTTGCCAGTGATAGGGCGCCACCAGTCGCCGGCAATCCACAGGCCGCTGCCCCCGGTGTTGGCCTGATTGTCGGCCACTAGGCTATTGGTCAGGGTAAAGGGAGTATCTTCTATGTACAGGCCACCTCCGAAGCCGGCCCAATCGGCGTCCAGCGCGGCCGTATTGCTGACGACAGTATTGCTGCTCAACGTGGTGTCACTGCTATTACCAAGGCACAGCCCACCGCCGTAGCCATTGTTGACCGTGCTTGCCACGTTGCCCCGCACCGTGTTGCCGCTCAGCGTAGCATCGCTCCAAAGCAGGTACAGTCCACCGCCAACGCCATCCGAGGCTGTGCTGGCCGTGTTGCCCTGCATGGTGTTGCCGCTTAGCGTGGCGGCGCCCGACAAGAGGAACAGCCCACCGCCACCGCCATCCGAGGCTGTGCTGGCGGTGTTGCTGACGACCGTGTTGCCGCTCAGTGTGGCATCACTGTCATTGAGGTGCAGCCCACCACCGTGGCCCTGGCGGACTGTGCTGGCGGTGTTGTTGATGACCGCGCAGTTGCTGATGGTGGCCTTGGCCCCGTCGACACACACCCCGCCGCCGGCATCAGCCTCCCAGTAGACCCCGCCCCCCAGCCCCGTGGCATCACCGCCAGTGATGCGCAGTCCTTCGATAGTGAAGGCAATGTCCCCCGTGACATACACCACCCGCCCCAGCCCCTGAGCGTCCAGGGTGGTGGGGTTGGCCGCGGGGTTGGGCCTGGTCCAGTTGGCAGTGGTGTAGCCGCCGCGGATGGTCACCGTCTTGCTGATGTAGACCGTCTGGGTGACCCCGGCGCGGGCGCTGACACCGGCGTAAGTGCCGGCGGCAACGCGGATTTCGTCGCCAGCGCTGGCCGCGTCCACCGCGGCCTGGACTGTGGCATAGCAGGGCGTCGCCCCGCCGCAGTCGCCGCCGGGGCCACGTACAGGATGCCAGGGTCAGCAAGGGCTACACTGTTCTGACTTCCCATCAGCCACAGCAACCCCAGGACTAGCCCCAGCCCCAGGCTCAAAGCAAAAGCAATTCGTCTGATCATGATCGTCTTCCTTTCGTCGGTAGGTTGGTAGATTGGTTGACTGGTCGGACGGTTCTGTGCCCAGTCTGCCAATCTACCAGCTTCCCGGTCTACCAGTTTCCCAATTCACCAACCCCTGAGGATGATGGGCAGGTAGATGCGTTTGCATTCCGCATCAGTAAGAAACTCATCCGCGCCGATGTCAAAGGAACATCCGTCAGGCCGGGCATCACCGTCTATGTCTGTCGTCACACCCGCGTCCACCCCGGCGTCAATCGCCGCCGAGCCGGGCTGCAGGTGGTAGGTCGCGTCCAGTCTGGGGTCGCCGCCTAGCGGATTGATAGCCTCGAAGGTGGGTGTCCCTTCCTCCATGAAGTGCAGCGTGGTCACGTCGTCGGTTAGGGTGTTGGTGTGCCGGATGAACAATGAGCCGTCGCCTCCTCCCTGGTAGCCCACGAAACCGTTGGTGGCCGACGTGACCAGGGTGTTGGTCAGCGTGACGGTGAGGAACCGGCCGCTGTATGGCGCTTCCGCCCGCAGGAAGGTAGGCGCCGGGTTGCCAGCCGCCGTCAGGTGGGCCAGGGTCACGTCGAAGTCGTACCCTTTGGCGATGGCAATCACCGCATCGGTGGCATTGCCGGACGTCGAGCGGTTGCTGGTGAGGAGCAGGTTGGTCAGGCGGGCGCTGGCAAGGCCACTGCCGGCCTTCCCCAGGTAAAGGGCCGCCCCTTGCGTCCCGGTCTCGTTGCCCGACATCCGCACTCGGTCCATCCGCAGTATCTCACCCCTGACCAGCCCGATGTACGCACCACCGCCCCTACCGGTCTGGGCCGTGTTGCTGAGGAAGCCGGTCTCGGCGATGGTCACCAGGGCCTCGATGTTGGACGCCAGAGCCAACCCGCCGCCACTGCCGTCAGCGTAGTTGTCCCGGAAAGTGCTGTGGGTGATGGTGAGGGGGTTGTTGACTTTGGTGACGTACATCCCGCCGCCCCAGTGAGCGCTGTTGCTGATGACGGTGGTGTTCTCGATGCGGCTGGCAGGGCTGCCAGAGGGTGAGACCACCCAGAGGTAGATGCCGCCGCCCTGGCCGTAGTTGCTGCTGGCGACATTGTCGGTGATGACACTGTTGCGGAGGATGAGGGTGCTGTTGTAGGCGTAGAGGCCGCCGCCGCAGTCGCAGCCCCTGCCGCGGCAGACCCGGTTAGCTACCCCAGCAGGATTGCCCAGGCCGGTGTAGTCGCCGCCGGTGACGGTGAAGCCGTCCACCGTCACCTCCGGATGGACGTTGTAAGTGCCGACGATGGAGACGCCCCGTCCCTGCCGTTCGGCGTCAATGATCGTGGGGTTGGCGGTCGGATCGGGCGTGTACCAGTCGGCAGGGCTGTAGCCGCCTTGCAGGGTCAGGCTCTTGGTGATGACGACCACCTGGGTGTAGGTGTACGGGTTACCGCCTACGGTGACGACGGCCGTCTGCGTACCAGCGTAGGTGCCGGCGGCAACGCGGATCTCGTCGCCGGCACTGGCGGCGTCCACCGCGGCCTGGACTGTGGCGTAGCAGGGCGTGACCCCGCCGCAATCGCCGCCAGGGGCCACGTACAGGATGCCGGGGTCAGCAAGAACCATAGAGTGTTGACTTCCCAGCAGCCATAGCAAGCCCAGGGTGAGCCCCAGGCCCAGAGCCAGTGCCAAGAAGAGTCGCTTGATGTTCATCATAATCTCCTTATGCTTGAGTTGAGGGATGGAGTGGGTTTTCAGACAAGGAGACAGGGAGACAAGGGGACAGGTCGAGTTCTCCTTGTCTCCCCCTCTCCCCCTCTCCTTGTCTTCTCCGCTCCCCCTGCTCCCTTGCGCCTCTGCCCCCATGCTCCTCTGCTCCCCTGCCATCCTGCCGCCTGCGCAACGACACCGGCAGATAGATCTTGAAACCCGTCTTCGGCTCCTGCCGGCTCCAGTCCGGGTCGCTGCTGCGGCCGTCGTCGGTCAGTGGCCACATCTCCGCCGGATTGTTGCGGTTCATGATCCACAGATCATGCTGGATGGGTGTGCCTGTGCTCTGCCGCTCGAAGACGATGCAGTTGCCGTCCGGTGACAGGCCGGGATTGAAGACGTATTCGTTGTGAAACTGGGCTAGGGTGCTGACCTGGCTGCTAGCGAAGTCGTATTGGGAAAGATAGTTGTCGAGAGTGTAGACAAAGCCGGAGCCATCAGGCAGCCAGGCTGGCGTCACCCACAACGCACCTGCATCATCCACCAACTTGCTGCCCTCTCCGCCGGCGGCCGTGGTCAGATAGATGCCGCTGTCGCCGCCGGTGCTCCACTTGCGATAGAGAATCCGGTCATCCACCGGCGACCAGGCCAGCTCGTCGGCCGTGAGCGGAGCGCTGAACAGCTCGCGGCCTATGGCCTCACCCGTGGCCAGGAAGCGCCTGGGAGTGATGACGTCAACGCCGATCTCCGCGCCATCCCGCTTCCAGGAGATGCTATCACTGTCATACGTGCCGCAGTTGCCGTTGAACGTGAGCGTGCCGGCATCCACCGTCTGGCCGGGCATCACGTCCACGACGGCAGCAGCGTACTCTCTGCAATTGGCCTTGCTGCCGCTGGCCCAGGTGAAGACAACGTGATGGAGACCGGTGCCTAGATCGGCCACATCGGGAACGGTGAAGCCCGTCTCATCGCCGAAGTAACCAACGTCCACAGAAACAACGTCTTTTGCCCCCTCGACATAGACGAAGAAAAGGGTGACGCTGCCATAGTTGTTGTGTACTCTGCCACGCACTGTGCCCATCTGGTAGCCTCCAGCATCAAGTTTGGCCTTGCAGGGCGGGTTGGTGATGCGGCGCAGGCCGCTGCCATCGGACCGGATGCCATAGACATCGGAGTGGAAGGCGGAGTAGAGGGTTTCGTGGTTGCTGCTGAAGGCCAGCTCGCTAGCGTCTGGCTTCCAGGCTACGTCGTGGATGGCGTTTGTCTGGGGAACCGCGCTGGGATGGGTCCAGAGCGTTTGCCGGTTGCTGCCATCGGGGTCAATGCGCTTGACCGTCTTGGCGTAGCCGCTGTTGTCCAGCCCGACGTAGGCAATGCTGCCGCTCAGGGCGGGGTAGGTCATTTGGCCGCTGACCTGGAAGGCGACGTT
>CAZPMV010000080.1:0-2821 GCA_964587335.1 uncultured Anaerolineales bacterium | reverse complement strand
GGCCAGATCTGCATCCCAGGTCCTGGCCTGCCGTAGTCCGCGCCCACGTGCGTCCCGACGGGGTTCGTGGCCCAGGCAGTCTTGTCCTGGTCGAAGGTTCCGTTGTGGATGAGGTCCATGTCCGTGATCGGTGTCCCCCGGGGATGAGCCAGCGCCCTGTTGTCTCCCGGCAGCCAGACCAGTGTCATGACGGTTAGCAACGCAATGGTCAGAAGCAGTGTCGTCTGTTGTCGTGTTCTCATGTCTTCAATTTCCAATCTCCGTCTTCCATCTTCGGTTCCCATCCAGTCTACATCCCATTGAACCGTGGAAGTTGGAGTTCTTTCCGTTTTCCATTCACCGCCTTCTCCCCCTCCCGTTCTCCGACTTCCACCTTCCACCTTCCGTCTTCCATCCTCATCGGGCCAAGACACCCTGACGCCGGGCCTCTCGCCGCTGGCGGCTGCACAGCCTGCGTCTCCGGCCCTGCGTCCTCCCAGGCGGTGACCTGGAAGTCGTCGAAGTACGAGGCGGCCGGCGCATAGTCCGAAGCCCAGTTAGCTACACCGAAGTAGCCGCCGCTGAAGGTCGCATCGTTGACCGTCTCCAGGTAGATTTCGTTCACCCACAGGCTGATCTGGGCGCCATCCTGCATGACGTGAAGTGTGTTGATGCTCGTGCCCGGATTGATGGCTGACGAGTAGGTCCAGGCGTCGTCCTCGACCTCATCCCAGGTCAACGCCCACCAGCCGCCGTCGTACAGCGCCAGCACGTACTCCTGGCTGTCGGGACTGAGCCAGAAGACGTAGAGTTGGCTGAAGGTCCCGTCCTCGCCCAGCATCACGCCATAGGTAGTAGGGTAGATACTCTCCTCTCGGCGGACCACGACCTCGAAGAGCCCACTGGGGAGCCAGCCACCCGGCGAGCGGTAGACGCAGGCGTAGTCCGGTTCCGTGGCAACTTGGTACTCTCCTTCAATGTAGCCGGCCTGACACGCTTCCTCTGCTCCCACCGGCCAGCCGCTGTAGGGGTTGCTGAAATCATCGTACAGAATCACGGTGGGCTCAATGACCTTGAAATCGTCGAAGTAGGCTATCGCTGAAGCAACGTTGTAGCCCGCCCAGTTGGCCACGCCGACGTAGCCGTTGGTGGGGAAAGAATCGTCGCTGACCGTCGTCAGGTATACGTCGTTGACGTAGAGATCAATCTGCGCCCCTTCTCGCTTCACCTTGACGGTGTTGGCACCTGAGCCAGCGCTGATGGCCATGGAGTAAGCCCAACTCGTCAGGTTCGTCCAACTGCCGCTGTCGTACTTCTGCAAGAGGTACGTCTGGTCGGAAGGATCCACCCAGAAGACGTAGAACTGGCTGAAGGAGGATTGATCGTTGAGCCCGAACACCAGCCCGTACACGCTGCCATCGTAGAGGTCCAGCTTGTAGGCCACGACCTCATAGGTGGTATTTGCGTGCGCTCCGGTCGGGGCTGCGTACAAGCACACCTGGTTGTAAGTTGTCACTGCCACGCCGTACTCTCCTCCAATGTAATCGCTCTGGCAGGAGCCCACGACGCCGCTATCCCAGCCGCTGCCCGGGTCGCTGAAATCATCGAAGAAGACGCGCGGCGAAGGCATCTCCGTGGGGATGGGGGTGGGACCGCCGCGTGTGGCAGTAGGCGTGGGGCTGGGGCCAGTCGTCGGGATCGCCGTTGGAGTCGGGCTGGCCGTCGGCGTCCGCGTGGGCAGGACCGTGCCACCTACGGTCGGCGTTGGTGTGGGGGTGCCGATAGGCGTGGCTGTGGGTGTGGCTGTCGGGGCAACGGAAGTGCGCGTGGGTGTAGACGTCGGACCGCCAGGGACGAAACGCTTCAGGATCAGGGGCAGGTAGCTGGCAGGAGTGACCGGCGGGGGAGTTCCCGGCGTGTGCGTCGGGGTCGGCGTCCTGGTAGGAGGCGGCGTGCCAATCTCCAGCCGGTATACGCTGCGGCCATGAGTCGCTGCCACCAGCACGTCGCTGTCCGGATTCAAGGCCAGATCCACCACGGCCACGTTGGGCAGCCCGTCGCTGAACGGCTGCCAGCTTCCGCCATCATCCAGCGAGCGGAAGACCCCCACGTCGGTCCCGATATGGAGGATGCCCGGCCCATCGCGGTCGAGAACGATGGAAAGCAGGGGCACGTCGGGCAGATTGGCGCTGATGTCGCGCCAGCTCCCGCCGCGGTTTGTGGTCTTGAAGACATGCCCTGGCGTGCCAGGCGTGTGTGTGTTGAAACCATTGAAGACCACGTAGGCCGTCTTGGCATCGTTGTGCACGACGGCGATGCCCGAGACGTAGCGGTTGGGCAGGGGGGCCTTGGTGGCGCTGGACCAACTCCCGCCTGTGTTCGTCGTCACCTGCACGTTGCCATTGGACGTGCCCACGTAGATGGTGCCTGCGGCCGAGGGCGCTATGGCTATAGTCGAGATGCGACCTCTGGTCTGGGTGCCCTTGGTGAGATCACCGCTGATGGCTGTCCAGTTGTCGCCACGATTGGCGGTGCGGTATAACCGATAGGTGCCGTAATAGAGCACGCCCTGGCTGGAAGGATCGAGGGCGAAGGGAGCGTAGAATAACGCCCTGTCCTGGCGGTTGATGCCCTCGGTTTTCATCGGCCAGTCTTCAACGGGAGCGCTGCCGCTTTTGTCGTTGCGCTGGAAGGAGATGCCGTAGCGCGAACCGTAGTAGAACTTGGGCTTGAAGGGATCAATGGCCGCGAAGCCGCCATCGCCCACATCAAGCGCATCCCAAGCCGTCGAGCCGCTGGTCTTGGCCTTGTTGTTGTCCTGCATGCCGCCGAAGACGATGTT
>CAZPMV010000079.1:8298-12362 GCA_964587335.1 uncultured Anaerolineales bacterium | reverse complement strand
GTCAGCGTCGCTGGCAAAGAGGCGAAAAGCGTTGGAATGGGCAGCGATCACCTCGTCGGGCGCAGAGGCGGGTATCAGCCAGGCGAGCCCTGCCCCGGCCAGCGGTTCGGCGACAGCCCGCACCGTCGCCCGACTGAAAGGTCCGACAACCCCCAGTACGTCGCCATCCACGTCCATCTTGCGCGCCTGCCGGGCAGCGTGGGCGGCATCGTCGTTGTCGTTCAGCGCCACCAAGGCCAGGCGATAGCCCGCCAACCCGCCAGCAGCGTTCCGCTCCCGCACCGCCAGCTTCACACCGTGCAGCACCTCGTATCCCAGCGGACGCCCCAGCCCCTCGAACGAGGCGATGAGCCCGATCTTCACCACCGGCTGGGTGCTGCGCGGCCAAGCGCACCCGCTCACCAGCAAGGTGCACAGTAGCACACTTGAGATCAGATATCGGAGATTGCAGACTGAAGTTCTACCCATGAACACTAGCGCTGATAACGTGTCACATTGGCCTCGTGCTCTTCCCACGTCTCGGCGAAGGCGTGGCCGCCGTCCCCTGTGGCCATGAAGTACAGGAACTTCGTGTCCGCCGGATAGATGGCGGCCTGGATGGCGCTCACCCCGGGGCTGCAGATCGGCCCAGGCGGCAGATGGGGATAAAGGTAGGTATTGTACGGTGAGTCCACCGTCTCGTATTCCTCCAACTGCACCGGGGTCTTCCACCACTGGCCTCTATCGGGCTGGTAGCCCATGGCATACTGCACCGTGGGGTCAGCCCGCAGGAACATGCCCTTCTCCAGGCGGTTAAGGAACACGTCAGCGATGACCGGTTCTTCCTCTGCCAGCAGCGCTTCCCTCTCCACGATGGAAGCCAGGGTCATCACCTCGTGAAGCGACCGCCCAGCCGCCCGCGCCGTCTGGCGCATCTCCGGCGTCACCTGCCGGTCGAAGTTATCCAGCATACGCGCCAGAAGATCCTGCGGCTCGGCAGGCACCAGCAGGCGGTAGGTGTCGGGGAAGAGAAACCCCTCCAGCGTGGCGCCGGGCGGACGATCATCCAAGAAGTCGTACGCGCCCAGGCCAGCCGCGGCAGGATCGCCCGACCGCACCAGCTCCAGGAAGCGCTCGCCATCCAGGGCACCTTGTGCAGTAAGCAGATCGGCAATCTCCTCTGCCCGCAGCCCTTCGGGGATGGTGACCACGATCTCCTCAGCGCGGGCACGCTGCAGCCGCTCGGCTATCTCGATCATGCTCAAGCTGGGGGACAGCGCGAACTGCCCTGCCTCCAGCTTGGCGTCCACGCCCACGTAGCGCATGTAGAGCCGGAAAAGCTGAGAGTCACTGATGAGCCCCTGCTCCTGCAGGCGATTGGCGATGGTCGTCGCCGTCTCTCCAGGCTCCACAGAGAAGGCCACCGAACCGCCGTGAGTGCCAGCGGGCGATTCAAGACGCTCGCTGTTCAACCGCAGGTACACGCCAAGGGCCGCATTCTCCAGAGTGGCAAGGCCGAATCCCTCGGACTCGGTCTGCCCAGCCGCAGCCAGCGGGCCAGCGCCCTCCGGCAGGGTCAAGGTGCGAGCTGCCTCGAACTGGCCCAGCAGGTGATCGCTGCCGACAACCACCAGCAGCCCCACGGCAGCCAACACTACCAGAGTGATCACGAAACGTAGAATGTTGCCGATGCTAAAAACCCGACGCAGAAGCGACAAAACGCCCTCCCTCACCCCGTCAGCGGAACAGCGGAACGAGCGGAGAATAAACGTTCCGGTCTTTCCGCTTTACCGCTGACAGCGATGTGCTGTCTCCCCGTTACCCCGTCTACTCGTTCCCCTGCCGATTTCTCTGAACGTTCAGGTAGTCCTGCAAGATCACCGCTGCTGCGGCGTCATCCAGATGGTTCCGCCGCTTGCGACGGCCACCGGCCGCGGCCCGCAGCCGATCCGCAGCCTCCTCGCTGGACAGCCGCTCGTCAAAAAGGACGACCGGTACCGGCAGGACTCGCTCCAGCGCAGCGGCGTAGCGGGCCACTCGGCGGGCTTGAGGGCCAACGCTGTCATCCATGTTGAGCGGATACCCGACCACCACCGCCGTGACCCCTTGCTCTTGCACCAGTCGAGCGATGGCGGCGAGGTCTTCGCGTTTCGACCGACAGTGAATGATCGTCAGCGGCCGCGCCAGCCACCCTGTGGGATCACTCACGGCCACACCAACTCGCCGCTCCCCGACGTCCAGCGCCAGCAGCCGCCCCGACACCTGACTCATCCCGGCACGACCCGCACGTAGATGCGAAACGGCAACCACGGCACCCGGTCCACCCAGTCAGGTTGCAGTGAAAGATGCGGCTCAGCCCCCAAGTCAAACCCGTTGCGCAGGACGGCGAGCGCTTCCGGCAACTCCATCCCCCGAATCGCTGCACGCACAGAGGCAGTGTCTATGCCACCTACCATCGTCGCCGTGGCCCTGACGTCGAACTGGACACTCTGCTTCTTCTCGTCCAAGATGGTCATGGGTCCCACCTCGAACTGCGGTCCCTGATCCAGCAGCCGCACGTCCGGCGGGATACGCTCTAGCAATGCTCGCTCGGCCATCTCCTGGCCGCCGTGCGTGTCTACTGCCAGCCCTCGGGCCAAGAGCTCCAGGCGCAAGCCCAGCGTCTCCGCGTCTTCTCCCGAGAAACGGTCGAAGGTCTCGGCCATCACGTAGGTCTCCACCGTGTCCGGTGGCACGAACTCCCCTTCCCGCAGCATCTCCCCCAACCGCTCGTACGCCTCCTGACGCACCTCCTCCAGGAGGCTGGCCCGCAACTGGTCCTTGTCAGCCTCCGTGACCACACCCACCTCCCTCACGCTGCCACCAGCGATGGGACGGTCGTTGATCACCCGCAGCGCCAGGCTGAGGGGACCTTCAATACGGTTGATGGTGAAGGCGGGCACGTTGCCGCTCGGACCGGGCTCCAGCGCCTCAACGTGAGCTTCGACGGTCAGGCCAATGCCCGCCGGCACAGTGACTACCTCCGTGATCTGGAAGCGAACGTTGACCCCCGTAGAGGTGCCAACGACAGTCAGCTCAGGTACCTGAACTTCACTGTTCTGCCTGTTGATGACAACCACGCTGCCGGCCGCTGGGTCAGCGGGAGCGTCGCGGCGGCCTGTGGTGGGGATGGAACCCTGCCTTTCCACCCGCGTCTGGACGATGCGGGCCGGCGCCTGGCCCGCCTGATAGTCCACTTCCTCCACGCCGACGGTAGCGACGACAGGCACGCTGACCGCCAGCGGCTGGCGCGGGGCCACCAAGGTAACGGTGGCCACGGGCACCACGAAGAGGATCAGCGCACCCAGCCCTGCCAGGCAGATCAGCAAGAGGACAAGGAGCCGCAACGCCTCGGCCCACGGTTGCCAGCGCGAGTGGCGGCGGTCCGGCAAGGTCGGGGGATCACGCCGCAGCATAGGCCGCGGCCGTCCCTTCCGTCCATGTCCTACACGCCCTGGCGGCGCGGCGCGGCGCGGCTCCGTGCGGGGCGGCAGTGGAATCTCCGGTCTGGGTTGACGCCAGCGACGGGCCCGCTCCCCGCGTCGTACGGTGGTGAAGACCGAGAGCCCATCCTGGCAAGCCAGTTGCCGCGTCAGGTGATCGGTCGTCACCAGAGCAACCTGCAGCCCCTGCCGCCGCGCCTGGCGGCGAATCAGCATCAGGCGTGCAGGATTGGCCAGCGCCTGCGTGCCGCGCGGCAGCACCAGGAGCACCCGCGGAACCTGGGCTCGAGCCAATCGCCTCTGAATGGCCGGCAGCGTAGCGTCAGCCGGCAGTTCGATGATCTGAGTCGCAACCGTCATAAGCAAGACAAAGGAAAGCCGTGGTCGCCCATGTCAGGCCCACGGCTTGCCCGCATAAGCAGTCCAAATGAACATGGATCTGGGAAAAGCCGCAAGGAGCGTGTCATCCGACGTCAATGCTCCATCCTACAATAGCTCTAGGAAGTTCTCGACATCTAGACGGGCCTGCTTCAAGATATGGGACAGCGTGGATCGCTTGACAGGACGGTGAGCAGGAACAGTCAGCTTCAACACTTCATCCCC
>CAZPMV010000079.1:0-8198 GCA_964587335.1 uncultured Anaerolineales bacterium | reverse complement strand
GTTTGCCAAGGCATCTTCAACAGTGTCTCCTTCGCTAATGCAGCCGGGAAGCGAAGGCACGTAGACAGTGTATCCACCTTCGTCACTGGGTTCAAGCACAACCCGAAATCTCACGACCCTTCTCCTTGCGTGAAACAGGCTCCCCGCAAGCTAACAGGCCTTGCCAGTAGCCTTGAATCGCATCAACCGGCGTCAACAGATGGCGAACGGTGTCAACGGATTGCTAGCGGATAGACGAATGATAGTCGGCACCTGCAACCCATCAGTTCATCCGCCAACAAGCTTCTCCGCCACCCAGACGCTGACCAGCGCCAGCGCATCAGGCAACCGGCTGAGGTCACGGCCACCAGCTTGGGCCATGGTCGGCCGGCCACCACCGCCGCCATCCACCACCTGCGCCACCGCCTGTATCAGTCGACCGGCGTGCAGACCTCGCTTCACCAGGTCCGGCGTGACGGCAGCCACCAGCCGCGGTCTACGGTTGATGGCCGCACCAAGCACGATAACCCCCGAACCTAGCTTCTGGCGGAACCAGTCGGTCATCTCACGCATGGTGCTCTCGTCAGCCACTTCCACCTGCGCCGCCAGGACCTGTACCCCCCCCACGTCCTGCACGCGCTCAAACAGCAACTCGAAGTCCCGCATGGCCACCGCCTGCTGCAAACGGGCGACTTCCTTGCGCAAGCTCTGCACTTCGTCTAACAAGCTGAGCACCTTACGGTCCACTTCACCAGGCTGGCTGCCCAGGAACGTCACCGCCCGTTCCAGTTCCGCCATGCGCGCCTGCACCAGCCGCTGCGCTGCCCTTCCGGTCACCGCCTCAATGCGTCGTATGCCCGCACCCACACTGCTCTCGGAAAGGATATGGAACAGCCCGATCTCGCTGGTACGGCGAACGTGCATGCCTCCGCATAGTTCGTAGCTGAACTCCTCGTTCGGGTAGCCTATCTTGATCGCCCGCACTCGGTCGCCGTACTTCTCGCCGAAGAGGGCCATTGCGCCCGCCTCCACCGCTTCCGCATACGAGGTATGCTCTGAGCCCACAGGGTAGTTGGCCAGGATAGCATCGTTCACCGACTGCTCTATTGCATCCAGTTCGTCCTGGGTCAACATGCTGGAGTGGGTGAAATCAAAGCGCAGACGGTCGGGGGCCACAAGCGAGCCCGCCTGGTGCACATGCTCGCCCAGGACGTAGCGCAACTCTGAATGCAGGATGTGCGTGGCCGTGTGGTTGCGCATGATATCCAGCCGTCGCTCGTAGTCCCCCACAACCATCGCCTTCTCGCCCCGCCGCACAGTGCCATTGGTTACTTCACCGACATGTACGATGAGACCAGGAACCGGCTGGCGGACGTCATCCACCCGCACCTCCCACAGGGGTTCCTCGCCACCGTCACGCTGGCCGAGGATAACGCCCGTGTCGCTCACCTGGCCGCCAGCTTCCACGTAGAAGGGAGTGACAGGCAGCACGATTTCCACGGTCTCGCCCGGCTGGGCGACATCCACAGGTTTCCCATCTTGCATCATGGCAACCACTGTGGTGTCGCGCTGCATGTTTTGCTCATAGACCAACTCCACTCCCTCTTCGCCGACGACGTCCCGCCGTCGCAGTTCCTCCAGCAATCGGAAATAGGCTTGCAGATCCTCCGCTTCAACGGGACCAAACTGTGCTGCTGCCCGCGCCCGCGCTCGCTGGGCCTCCAGCGCCTCCTGGTAACCCGCCTCGTCCACGGTGAAGCCATGCTCCTGCGCCACATCGCGAGTGATGTCCAGAGGAAAGCCAAAGGTGTCGTACAAGCGGAAGGCATCTTCGCCAAGAATGACCGTCTCTCCACTGGCGATCAGTTCGGCCATGAGCTCATCGAGCCGCGCCAATCCCGTGGCCAGTGTTTGCAGAAAGCGCTCCTCCTCCTCGCTGATGGTCTTGAGGATAAACGGTCGCCGGTCAACGATCTCCCTGAAGTGCCGCCCCATGACCTCCACAACGACCTTGGCAATCTCGGCCAAGAACGGCTCCTCGAAGCCGAGCTTGCGGCCATAGCGGGCGGCGCGGCGGATCAACAGGCGCAACACATAGCCCCGCCCTTCGTTGGACGGCAGCGCGCCATCGCCAATCAAGAACGTCATAGCTCGACCGTGATCCGCAAGCACGCGGTAGGCGACGATGTTCTCATCGCGCTGCTCATCGGAGTGGCCCAACAGTTGCTGGGTGCGCCGAATGATGGGCATAAAAAGGTCGGTCTCGTAGTTGGACTTCACGCCCTGCAACACGTTCACGATGCGCTCAAAGCCCATGCCTGTGTCTACGTGCTTGGCCGACAGATCGTCCAGCTTGCCGGTTTGGTAGCGATTGTACTGTATGAAAACCAGGTTCCACAACTCAATAAAGCGTTGGCAATCGCCGTTGACCTGGCAGACGTGATTGGGATCATCGCACTTGTCGCAATACTCCAGACCGCGATCTAGATGGATCTCGCTGCACGGACCACAAGGGCCGGTGTCCCCCATCTCCCAGAAGTTGTCCTTGCGCCCGAAGAACAGGATGTGCTCCGGGCTGATGTCAGTCTCCGTCCGCCAGTAGTCAGCCGCCTCCTCGTCCAGGCCCAGGTCGCCCTTGTCGTCCTTGAAAACAGTCGCGTAGATGTTCTCCTTAGGCAGGCCCCAGACCTCGGTGAGCAACTCCCAAGCCCAGACAATGGCTTCCTTCTTGTAGTAATCGCCAAAGGACCAGTTCCCCAGCATCTCGAACAAAGTGTGATGGTAGGGCGAAGGTCCCACGTCTTCCAGGTCGTTGTGCTTGCCGGCCACCCGCATGCACTTCTGCGTGTCGGCAGCCCGCGTGTACTCCCGCCTTTCCAGGCCCAGGAAGATGTTCTTGAACTGGTTCATGCCAGCGTTAGTGAAGAGCAATGTCGGATCGTCCACCGGCAGCAGCGACGCGCTGGGCACGATGGTATGATCCTTGCTGGCGAAGAAATCCAGGAAGTCCTGGCGAATCTTGGAACTCGTCAATCGTCTCACTTCAGCCATGTACTGTCACCTCAGTTCCGATTTCACGTGGAGATGATTGTAAGCGAAATCACTGCAAATGTCAAAAGTGCCTCTCCATGAACATGTTGCCATGCCGCAGAAAGGGATTGAGAAACTCAACCTACATTTGACAGCCTGGCCGTCTTGGGCTATACTATTGCCATCGTTCAACTGAACATTGTTACAGACTGCGAACCGGAGGAGTAGGCGGAACGCCGTCGCCAGAGAAAGGGGGTCAGCGGGTGCGAGCCCCCTCCGACGCGAGCACCGCCGAAGGTCGCCGGGAAGTCAATTGGCTAATGGCAGATGGCGAATAGCTGATGGCAGATAGCTAATAGCCTTTTGCAGT
This sequence comes from uncultured Anaerolineales bacterium, assembly GCA_964587335.1. GTDB lineage: Bacteria > Chloroflexota > Anaerolineae > UBA3071 > UBA3071 > UBA3071. Next base: position 4,819 of record CAZPMV010000079.1, on the reverse strand, counting down.
AGGTCAGTTCGGGTAAGCCCGTTACAGCAAATGAGTGGGTGGATGGCAGTACTCGGATATTGGGTATTGGATATTGGGCATCCGCCAAGCGAGGTGGTACCACGGAGGGAAGCTCCTTTCGTCCTTGACGAAGGGGGCTTTTTGTATGGCCGAAGCTGGAAATGGAGGTTGGAAGTTGACAAGAGAGTCGCTTTGGGGTACAATGACGCCACCATGGTGGCACTGCAAATCAAACCATCGTGGAGGCTTCGCGGCGTGATCTGGAAGAAGAGTACACCCGACCTCTCTCAGAGTACGAACGCACCATGCAGGCCATTCGCGAGAGCGATTTGCTCGTCACCCTGGGGCCAGAGTGTGACAAATACAATACACTGAAGATGCACCCGGCATGACCCATGACGAAACCCGAGAAGCCCTGGAAGGACTATCACCACTCTCCGAAGACATCATCGCCGACCGGAGACCGCGCTGACAGATTACCGTTCGGATCAAGCAGACCAAGGAGGCTAAGGGACAATGGGAATAGTCAAGTTGACGATGCGGATGCCAGAGGCCTTGCATCAAGCAGTGAGGGATGAGGCCAAGAACAAAGAACAGTCACTGAACAAAACGGCCATTGATCTGCTTTGGCAAGGGTTGACCCTCAAGCGGGAAAAAACAACTCTCTCAGAGCACGAGCGTTTCCTGGCGGCCGTCCGCAAAGCGGGCCAGGGACCGGCGGAACTTGGCCCGTGGGCGGACAAGTATATTGAAGCAGCATCAGATGTCACCATTGAGGAAGTTCGCGAAATGTGGAAAGGTCAACGGCCTCTGTCTGAAGACATCATCGCCGATAGAGGGGAGCGCTAATGGCTCTCCTCTACTTCGACAGCAGCGGGATCGTCAAGTACTACATTCTTGAGAAGGGGAGTTCCTGGGTCAATCGGCTTGTAAGCGCCCGTACGACCGCGGGGGAATGGGCAAACGAAATCATCATCGCACGCATTGGAATCGTGGAAGTCGGCGCGGCCATCGCCAAACGTCAACGAATGGGGGAAATCTCACAGCGACTTCAGGAGAAGACGTTAGCCCAATTTTCCAAAGAGTTACGTCAGCGGTACACCGTTGTGCCTGCTACAGATGAGACCATTGAGCTTGCCTTGACTCTGACTCAACGCCAACTGCTGCGTGCCTACGACGCCGTGCAGTTGGCCACCGCTCTGATCCTCAACCGCAGCCTTCTAGCCAACAGATTGCCGGCCCTGGCTTTCGTCTCAGCGGACAACGCACTCTGCGCCGCCGCAAGAGCCGAAGGAGTGTCCGCCGAAGACCCAAACGAGCACTGAAGAGCATACGCTCAAGAAACCACAAAGGAGGTGATGGCCGTGTCAATTGTAGATGACAATGCTAACGTAGAGGTTGACGTTTGCACACAGCTACTATGCAGACGCGAAGCGGTCATCACCCCTGTCCAGCGGAAAGGCAGCGGACGTGGCCGTCCGCTGTGAGCTTTCGCGATCTACTGAACCTGAAACTTGAAACGTTGGAACCTGAAACCTGAACCGGACGGAGAAGAAACCATGCCTGAATTCACCATGCCCAAGACTTACGACCCTCGCGCCACCGAGCAGCGACTCTACGACTGGTGGGAGGCGCAGGGGTATTTCAAACCGGAGCAGCAAATGGAAAGCGGCCTGGCCGATCCTAACCGGGCATCGTTCGTCATCACTATGCCGCCGCCCAACATCACGGGCGCGCTACACCTCGGCCACGCCCTGACGGCTGGCCTGCAGGACCTGATGATCCGCTACCACCGCATGAAGGGTCTCCCCACGCTGTGGCTGCCGGGCAGTGACCACGCCAGCATCGCCACCCATGCGGTGATCGAGCGCGGACTAGCCCAGCGCAAGCTAGATGACCTACTGCGAGAGATCGGCTTCCCTCTGCCCGAGGGAAGCGAGGGGTTGGGCCGTGCGGACCTGGGACGGGATTGGTTCATGAAGCTCGGCTGGGCCTGGAAGAAACACTACGGCGGCATCATCACCGAGCAGCATCGCCGGCTGGGCACCTCCTGCGACTGGGAGCGAGAGCGGTTCACCATGGATAGGGGGCTAGGCCGCGCTGTACGTACCGCCTTCGTGCGCCTGTACGAGCGGGGGCTGATCTACCGCGGTGAGTTTGTCAACTGGTGCCCTCACTGCGTGACCGCCGTGTCAGACCTGGAAGTGGAATACAAGGACATGACGGGCAATCTGTGGACGGTGCGCTACTTCCTGGAGGGTGGCGGACACATCGAGGTCGCCACCACGCGGCCGGAGACGATCTTGGGGGATACCGCCGTGGCCGTGCATCCCGACGACGAGCGCTACAAGGACCTGATCGGGCGCACGGCCATCCTACCAGTGCTGGGTCGCCGCGTCCCCATCATCGCCGACGAGTACGTGGACCCAGCCTTCGGCACCGGCGCGGTGAAGGTCACGCCCGGGCACGATCCCAGCGACTACGAGGTGGGCAAGCGCCACGGCCTGCCGATGATCAACATCATGAACCGGGACGCCTCGCTCAACGAAGAGGCGGGGCCCTACGCGGGCATGGACCGCTACGAGGCCCGCAAGGCGCTGCTGCGAGACCTGGAAGCGAGCGGGCAACTTCTCAAGCAACAGCCACACGATCACGCTCTGGGCCACTGCCAGCGCTGCCACACGGTGGTGGAGCCCATGCTCTCGGCGCAGTGGTTCGTGCGCATCCAGCCCCTGGCGGACGCGGCGCTGCAGGCGGTGCGCGATGGGCGCGTCCGCATCGTGCCGGCGCGGTTCGCCAAAGTCTACTACAACTGGATGGAAAACATCCGCGACTGGTGCATCAGCCGCCAACTGTGGTGGGGACACCGCATCCCCGTCTGGTACTGTGACGATTGCGAGGCGCAGTGGGCAGCGCTGGAGGATCCGACGGAATGCCAGCAGTGCAGCAGCACCAATATCCACCAGGACGAGGACATCCTTGACACCTGGTTCTCCTCCGGCCTGTGGCCCTTCAGCACGCTGGGCTGGCCCGACGATACGGCAGACCTGCGTCGCTTCTATCCCAACACCGTGCGCGAGACCGGCTACGACATTCTCTTCTTCTGGGTAGCGAGGGAAATCATGCTGGGGCTGGCCATGCTGGATGAGGCGCCCTATCGTGTCGTCTACCTGCACGGTCTGGTGCGCAACGAGGAGGGAAAGAGAATCCACAAGTCCATGCCCGACGCCCACAAGTACGATCCCCTGTTCGCCATCGAGGAATACGGGGCCGACGCTGTGCGCTACGCACTGCTCACCGGTTCCACCCCAGGGCAGGACAGCAAGTTGAGCCCCAAGCGTATCGAGGCGGCGCGTAACTTCGCCAACAAGATCTGGAACGCAGCCAGACTCGTCATCAGCAACCTGGGTGATGGTTTCACATTCGAAGGCTTCAGGTTTCAGGTTGAACCCTCAAACCTGGAACTCGCTGACCGTTGGATTCTCAGCCGCCTCAGCAAGCTCACTGCCGACATCAACCGGCTGCTGGAGAACTACCAGTTCGGGGAGGCAGGGCGGCAGATCCACGACTTCCTCTGGGGCGAGTATTGCGATTGGTTCCTGGAGATTGCCAAGCTACGGCTGTATGGCGACGACGCTGAGGCCAAGGCCACCACTCAGCAGGTGCTCGTCTACGTGCTGGAGCGCACCCTGCGCTTGCTGCACCCCTTCATGCCCTTCGTCACCGAGGAGATATGGCAGAATCTGGTGAGGGAAGCAGGAAGCAAGGAGCAAGGAGCAAGGGATGGGTACGAACCTGAAGCGCTGATGGTCGCCCGTTGGCCAGAAAAGGCGGGGGCAGAGGACGCTGAAGCAGAAGCACAGATGGGGCTGATCATGGACCTGGTGCGGGCCATTCGTAATGCCCGGGCAGAATATGACGTTCGGCCCAGCAGGCGCATCGCCGGGCTGTTCGGCGCTGGCAAACACGCTTATCTCCTGTCAGAGCAGCAGATGACCCTCTCCTCCCTGGCCAAGCTGGACGGGGCCCAACTGCAGATCACCGAGGCCATGGAAGCACCCGAACAGGCGGTGACGCTGGTGGTCGGCGGCGTGACGGTGCATCTGCCGCTGGCCGGCATGGTCGATCTGAAAGCAGAGAGCGCCCGCCTAAGCAACGAGCTGGAACAAACAGTACAGCGGATCGCTCGAACTGAGAGCCTGCTGGCCAATTCCGGTTTCACGAGCAAGGCGCCGGCGCAGGTCGTGCAGCGAGAGCGTGACAAGCTGGCGGAACTGCAAGCACAGCAGATCAAGTTGGAAGCCCGCCTGAAGAGCCTGATAACAAGATGAAAGACGAACATTCAGCATTGAGAAAAGGGAGAAAAGGCCTTGGCCGAATGTCATCACTATTCAAGCGGTTCATCGTCGTCGCCCTCCTGCTGGTCGCCCTGCTCCTCGTCGCTGCAGGCAGCGCCTTCGTGTATACCACCGATCCATCCTTCTGCGCCCGTTGCCACGAAATGGTGTCCACCTACGAAGGATGGCAGAGCTCGCCACACCACAGCGTCACCTGCCATCAGTGTCACGCGGACGGCAGCCTGGCTGGCGAGATCGGCGCCCGCCTGAGGGGGTTGCGCATGATACCCGTCCACCTCAGTGGCAACGACAAGGAGCTGCTACCAACCTGCGAGTTCGACTGGCGTCGCTGCTACGAGTGCCACTACAACCCATCAGGCGGCTCGGCCACCATGTCGCCGTTGCCCGCGTCGCACCTCTACTTCTCAGAACCTGTCTGAAAAGTTTGACTGTCGGCATGTTGGATGGTAAGCTGGATGGGT
>CAZPMV010000078.1:0-12457 GCA_964587335.1 uncultured Anaerolineales bacterium | reverse complement strand
CCACCGACAGCCGCACGCCCCCCCCCATACGCACAGAGATCACGTTGAAGGCGGCCGCGCCTGCCAGGAAGGCCGAGGAGGTCTTTGCAGATCACGCCTTCTGATCGCTGGTCAACCCCGCTCCGCAGTGATCACAGAACTTGGCGCCTGGACGCGATGTCCTGTGGCAGTGAGGGCAGGTGTGACGGGTAGTGGCTCTCCACACTTGTCACAGAACTTCGCTCCGGAGCGCAGGAAGCTCCCGCAAGAAGAACAGCGCGCCGCCTGGGGTGACGACGGGTCAGCGCCAGGCGGCGCCACATAGCGCTCCCAGTCACCCTTCACCTCGTCGGCCAGTGTGCCCAGCGCTCCCTTGGCTGTTTCCGCGCCCCTCTCCAGCAGATCTTCGGCCAGATCCGCGCCCTCCCGCACCGCCTGTTTGGCGATGTGCTTGCCCACCTCAGTGGTGCGCTCCGAGGCTCTCCTCTGTGTCCACTGGCGAATCTTCCCCCTGGCCAAGAGAATGACGATGATCAGCAGAAGGCACACAGCCAAGCCAAGAAGGCTGGACAAGCCAGCGCGAAGGCCGACCCGCCACAACCGGTAGCCCAGGCCCAGCGCGATTGCGGCCAGGATGGTGGACATGATTGCCGCCGGATGCGCCAGGAAGAGGCGGAATGCTCCCCTGAAGGTTCTCCAGATCAGTTTGCCGAACTTGCTGGCCACGCTCATTGTCTCCTGACTATACCTTCGCCCCGCAACTGTCGCAGAACTTGGCTGCGGGGCGCAACGCGGCGCCGCACTCAGCGCACGAGACCTGCAAGGTTGCACCGCAGTGATCACAGAACTTCGCCCCTGCCCGCACGGGCTTGCCACACGAGGGGCAGAGTGTGCCGGCGGCAGGGGCACGCGGAGCCACGGCAGCCTGGGGGACCATGCCTGTAGGGGCCTGGCCTGTGGCGACGTACTGCTCAATGACCTGGAAGACTTCCTTGGGGAGCTGGCTTTGCTTCCAGGCTCCGTAAGCCGCTGGGATCAGAGCAGGCCAGAAGATGAGGGCGCCCACCGCTCCCATCGTAGCCTTGTCTATCCATTTAGCGGCCCCCGTCTGTACCACCAGGTTCTCACTCTGGGGAGTCAGCGTCACGTTGAGCGCTGCGGACATGCCAACCCAGGCGCGCCAGCTTTCTGGCTTGCGGGCCTGTACGGTGAAGCCACCGCCCGGGGCCTCCAGGGTCTGCGTCTCGAACCCCTGCCCCTGAAACCAGTTGGACACCATCCCTGCCAGTTCGCCGACGTTTGCGCCGGGAGCGCGAATAACCCTTTGTTCTGACATATCAGACTTCCCTTTCTGCTTCAGTCAATTCGACCAGCCTATCCATGGCCTGTAGCACGGCCCACTCGTACAGGATTTGAGTGAGTTCTTCGTGCAGTTCGTCGCTGAGCTTAGGCTCCAGGGCGCGCAGCATCTCGGAGACCTTCTCTGCCTGCCCCCGAACTTCGTCCGGCTGGACGACGCCGTCGGCCAGGGCCTTCTGCCAGCTTTCCATTTTCTCCAAGTACTCGGAGAACTTCAACTCGTTCGACTCTGAGTCGAACCAACCTATCCTGCCCATGACTACCTCCTTGAGCGATCAGTGTTTGAGAGAACCCTCCCGCAGCAAGCTGCGAAGCATTCCCAGCGGGACGACTGTATAGGCGGCTGCCGCTCCCGATCGCCACTGGACACTGCAGCCCACCACGGGGTTGGGGGCATCCTGGCATATCCAGTGAACTGAGTCAATGCGGAATGTCATGACCTCGCCCACTCACTCTCCACTGGCCCTGCGCTGCCTAGTATAGCACAATCATGCGCACGCTGCAAGCTGCTAAGCGCTCCAACTCGGCTCAGCACGGCAGGGGTGAGGCGCAGACGGAAGCTCCGATGGTCGCCAGCGCGCCCCTCCGTGGCACGCCTGGGCCTGTTCCCCGTCTCCTGCCGCGGAGATGCCAGTGCCGACTTGCCTCAATGGACAAGACAGAGTAGAATTGGCCAATGAACGTTATTGATCTGCACTGTCACACCATCGCTTCCGACGGCTTGCTGAGCCCCGCCGAAGTGGTCGCCTATGCGGCCAAGTTGGGCATGGAGACTGTTGCTATCACCGATCACGACACGGTGGACGGGATAGCCGAGGCGCTAGCCGCGGCCGCTCGTTGGGGCATCGAAGTGATCCCCGGCGTGGAGATCAACACCGATGTGCCTGAGGGCGAGGTGCACATTCTGGGCTTCTTCTTCAACGACGGTTGGCAGGATGTGGAGTTGGGTGCACTCCTGCGTCGCATAGAGGCGGGCAGGATCGTCCGAGCGCGGAAGATGGTGCAGAAGCTGGTAACACTCGGGGCCCCCATATCCTTCCAGCGGGTGCAGGAGATCGCCCGCGGGGACATCATCGGCAGGATGCACGTGGCATTGGCTCTGGTGGAGGCTGGCCACGTGGCGACGCGGCGGGAGGCGTTCGCTCGCTACATTGACCGTCACGGGCCTGCCTACGCGGACCGTTTCAAACTCTCGCCGGCCGATGCCTGCCGCGCTATCGCCCGTGCCGCAGGTCTGCCGGTGCTGGCTCATCCCTTGGTCGGCATGACCGGTGGTGTGGCCGCCATCGCCAGCCTGGAGGCGCGTTTGACGGCACTCGGCGATGCTGGTCTGGTGGGGCTGGAGGTGTACTACCCTAGTCACACGGCAGTGATGATGGATCGGTTGCTGGCGCTGGCCCGCCGCTTTGATCTCATCCCCAGCGGTGGCAGTGACTATCATGGCCCAATGGCGGAGAAGGTGGATCTGGGTAGCGTCTACGTGCCGCGACGCTGCCTGCGCCGACTGCGAGAGGCCGCACACGCCTACCCCATCTCTTCCTCCCCGAAGAAGCCCAACCACTCCTCTACTTCCTGCGACGACAGCGGTGGCTCCTCGCGCAGTCGTTGTGAGGAGGGTAGGGGTGCAAGGAGCCGGGCGGCGAACTCCGCCGAGGGAACAACGCCTGCGCCGTGAGAGCGAACCGTGTCCGCCAAGTCGTGATCGGACGTGACCACGGTGAGACCGCGGGGATTGGCGGCCCGCCGCACCCGCGCGGCGATGACATCGTCAGCACGGTGCTTGCGGCGGGGGGCGAAGACGACCTCCACGCCGCCGCCGGACAGCCCGCGGGAGCGGCCGCCGGGCACGCCGGCATCGAAAACAACGGTGATGTCGCTTCGCACGCGGCTGCGATAGCGGCGCAGCAGCCGCACTAGCTTCAACTCGTCGTTCTCATCGGCCAGGGAAATCCCGGGCAACTGACCGCTGCCGATGAGGTTATGTCCATCAATCAACAGAGGCACGGTCTACTCTACGCCCCTTGCAGCCCTTGCAGCTTGATTTCCAGTACCTGATCGGAGGCGAAGCCGTCGAGTTGAAGGTACCACTGGGCGGCGTCGAGCAGCGCCTGTTGCGGGATCAGGCCGATCAGCTCGCTGCGCTCGATGGACACGCCGTAGCGAGCTGCCTCCCGGCGAATCATCTCCACTACCCGGTGGACAGGGGTGCGGCGGTAATCGGTTAGGTTCATGGACACCTGCGCCTTGCCCTCCACCAGAAGCCCCAATGCCTTCACATAACGCAGGCCACCGTTGGAATGGCGCACAGCGCGGGCGATTCGGCGAGCGATGTCCACGTCTTCGGTCGTCAGGAAGACGTTGTAGGCGATGAGGAAGGGGCGAGCGCCGATGACGGTGGCTCCCGCTGGCCCCAACCGCGCCGGACCGAAGTCGGGCGCCCTGTCGGTGTTGGTGAGGATCTCCTCTTTGAGTCCTTCGTACCCTCCCCGCCGGACGTTGGCCAGATTGCGCCGATCGGGCCGCGTGGCCGCTTCCTCGTAGAGATAGACGGGGATGTCCAATTCCTCTCCTACTCGCTGGCCGAGTTGCCGTGCCAGCGCCACGCAATCCTCCATCGTCACGCCGCTCACGGGCACCAGGGGCACGACATCGGCCGCGCCGATGCGGGGATGTTCTCCCCGATGATGATCCAGGTCAATCAACTGAGCGGCGGCAGCGATGCCCTGAAAGGCGCCCTCCACAACAGCCTCCGGTCCACCCACGAATGTGACCACGGTGCGGTTGTGGTCGGCATCCGACTGCACGTCGAGGACGCACACGTCGGGCACGCCGCCGATGGCATTGGCGATAGCGTCAATCACCGGCTGCCGTCGTCCTTCACTGAAGTTCGGCACGCATTCGACGATCTTCTTCACTCTGTTCCTCCGGTCACTGTTCATCGTTCGGCGTTCCTTGTTCGGGGTTCGGAGTTCGGGGCTGAACACCAAACCTGAAACCTGGAACCTTCGAACCTGAAACCTTCAACGATTTCGCGGGTCTATTCTAGCACTGCCCTGGGTTGGTGTCAAGGCTCGAAGCGCAAACGGGTACGCGTCAGAAGTGTCGGGCAACCCGAGGCCTCTCATGATGTGGCTCCACGTGAGGCGCGAGGGAATGTGGCCTCTCCAGGCCGTGCGCTTCCATTAGCTCGACATCGTCCATTATCTCAGTTGGGTCGCCCTTGGCAACGATGCGTCCTTCGTCTATCAGGACGACGCGGTCGCATACCTCCAGAATGAGTTCCAGGTCATGGGAGGCAATGAGAATGGTCTCCTGTGAGGCCTGCAGGAAGCGGATCAGGCGGCGACGCGAATGGATATCCAGGCTGGCGCTGGGTTCATCGTAGACCACCAGTCTCGGACGCATCGCCAAGACACCGGCGATCGAGACCATACGTTTCTCGCCGCCCGAGAGGTGATGGGGAGGACGATCGGCCAATTCTAGGGCCCCGGCGGTTGAAAGCGCCTCCCTGACCCTGGCTTCCACTTCCGCTCGTGGCAGACCCATGTTCGCAGGTCCGAAGGCCACATCATCCCTCACCGAAGGGCAGAAGAGCTGATCGTCTGGGTTCTGGAAGACCATGCCGATGTCTGGGCGGAACTTGCCCGGCGCCACCGGTTGCTCAAACAAGCGGATTTCACCGGCATTGGGCTTCAGCACGCCGCAGACGAGGAGGAACAGCGTGGTCTTTCCTGCCCCGTTGGGGCCGATCAATCCTACTCGCTCCCCTGGCCTTACCTCCAGGCTGAGTCTCCGCAGGACGTCGTCCTTGTCCGGGTAGGAAAAGCTCAGATCGGAAACCGACAGCACGGGGTCATCTGGGTTGGTAGGCTTGACTTGTTGTGGTTGGTATTCCATCGAATCACCCCTGGCCCTGGCGTAGGACGATTTCGGCGGCGATGAACCCGGCTGCCAGCAAGAGGAAGGCGAAGAGCCAGGCCAGATCGCCAAAGCGGGAGCGAGGCTCTGCAGAGGGACGGGTTGGCTGGCCGTAGCCCCGCAGAACCATTGCCTTGTAGACCCGCTCGGACCGCTCATAACTGCGCACCAGCACGCTGCCAGCCAGCGAGGCCAGAACGCGAAGGACCCGGCCGCCGAGGTAACGCGCCTGGAAGCCGCGCAGCCCCATCGCCGTCTGCATCCTCTCCAGGTCATCGCCGATTTCGTAGATGTAGCGGTAAGTGAGAAGCGTCATGTCGGCCAGGACGAAGGGCAGCCCCAGCGAACGCATTGCTTTGATGATGTCCAGGAAAGGAGCGGTACCAAAGAGAATCAGGCTGAGCGTCAGGATGGAAACGAACTTGCTGGCGACCAGGAGCAAATCGAGGCATCCCTCCTGCCGCACCGCCAGCGGGCCGATGCGCAGCAGGACGGTGGAGCCCGAAAGGAAGGGTAGCAAGATGGCCACCATCAGGAGGAAAAAGCCTGGGTAGCGCAGCCGGGCTATCAGGAAAGAGAGAGGTAGTCTGGACAGGGCATAGAGGGCAAGAGTGATCGCCAGCATCGCTGGCAGCAACCGTGGGTCTTGGACGAAGGAAAAGGCCAGGATCAGCCCCATGAGGCCGACGAGCTTGTACTTCGGTTCCCATTGGTGCAACAGAGAGTCCAGATGCCCGTATTCATCGAGTCCGAGCTTCACCTGCCTAGTCCCCCAGAAGTTCCGGACTGACCCGCTGGAGGAAGAGAACCACCAGCGCAGTGAAAGTACCCTCGATGACCATCAGTGGCACGTGGGCCAGGGTCAGCGCGTAGATGCTTGCCCGTTCCGCCTCGACATCAAGATAGGTCGGGATGGTGGTGATGAGGAGGGCCACAGCAATGAGGGCCGCGATCCCCAGGCCACCAGCACCGGCCAGGAATCCAAAGGCGCCGGTCAGTGCCTGGTAGGGGCGACCCTTGCGGTCGCCCAGGCGGTTGCCCTTGCGACCCAGGACGGTGCGGAGCCGGAACAGATAGTAGGCCAGGAGCGCCGGCATTCCCATCATCGTCGCGTTCACCCCCAGGGTCGTCAGGCCACCGTGCTGGAACATCACCGCTTGGAAGAAGAGACCGATTAGAATGGCCGGGAAGGCATAGTAGCCCAGCACGACGCCCAGAAGCCCGTTCAGCACCAGATGGACGCTGCTGGGCGGTATCGGGATGTGGATCCAGGAAGCCACGAAGAAAGCCGCCGTGAGCAGAGAGGCTTTGGGGATGCCTTCTCGTGGGTCATCTTTCTGATTGATCTTGCGGAGTGAGTACCAGGTGATCGCTCCGGTGGTCGCATAGCCGCCGAAACAAACGGCGGCCGGGAGGATACCATCAGGGATGTGCATTAGCCCCTCCCGCGCCAGAAAAAGAGCGCGCTGCCGACGAGGCCCCACACGACGCAGACCCCCATCAGCACAATCTGTAGGGGGGTGTAGCCGGCGCCACCTGTCATCGCCATATCCTCACCGATGGGGATGTGGACGATATCGCCGTGGCCTGACTGGCGCACCTGAACGTCCCAGGTTCCCGGTCTAGAGGCGTCGGGCGTGAAGGTGAATCTCCCTTCCTCGTCGCAGACCCCCGTTAGCCAGGGGGTGGAGAGGTCGTCGGGGGCGTAGACTGTGACCTGGCCGCCGGCCAGTGGTTCGCCGGTGTCGTAGGTGGCACGAATCTGCACGTCCATACTGATCGTGTACTCGATCCTAGCGCCGTGGGCGAATGCTGCCCCTGTTGGGCTAAGGGTAAGGAGAAGGACGAGCGGTACGACAAGTTTCCACTTCATGTGTGTGGCCTCCTTCGCAGAGAGCAGGGGGGCTAAGGGAGCAATGGTGACAAGGTGACCAAGGTGACAAGGAGAGGGGGAGGCAAGGTGATTGCCTCCTTGCCTCCCTTGTCTCCTCGTCTCCTCGTTTCCTCGTCTCCCTCTGCTCCTCTGCTCAGAATGGGGTGAGGGCTAATGCACCTCGTTATGGCAGTGGCCCTCGCCGACGTGACCCAGCGTGGGAAGTATCTCCACCAGCATCTGGTAATCCGATGCCGAGAGCGAGTCTTGCAGCCCGCTCATGTCCATCCGCAATGCTCCAGCACCCCCGACTATGGCAGCAAATGGCTCGAAGCCGGGAGCGCCGACGTTCAGTTCGTCGTCCAGGGGCGTCTCGGCGTCGCCGAAGATATGGTCGAAGTGGAAAGTCATCTCCAGGTCGGCCGTGCTGTCCGCTTCGAGGATGCCCTTACGCTCGTCGCCGACGTATTCCCCGCAGGTATACTCGTACTGCGGCTCGATCTCGATTGTGAAATCAACTCTCTTGCCACCTTTTTCGGCCGTGCCGATGATGACCAGGGAGTAGCCGGAAGCTGGGTTGCTGGACGCCCGGACCATCTTCCAGGAGAGGGTGTTGTAGTGACCGGCGGGAGCGTCCTTGATCTCACCAACAAGGATAGGCGGGGCATCTTCACCGCCCTCCGCCAGGTCTACGGTATGTACGCCGTCGAGACCGACGGTAGCCTTGGCCTTGACGTCGCCGCCGGCGTGGGGATCATACGGCGGATCGGTCTGATAGCCGGTGATCTCCGACAGGACGACGTACACGTGGTCGAAAGTGATGGCCCAGCCGTCCTTGGAGACGAAGCCTTGTCGCACGAAGTCCTCACCGTTGGCGTAGAACTGGAGCGTCCCTTTCTTGGTCGCGGGGGCGCAGCCGACGAGCATGCCCGAGGCGAAGAGGGCCAGGATCATGAGAACGGGTAACAGCTTTTTCATCTTTTCTCCCCCTTTTTTCTTCTGAAGAATGCTACTCAACATCGCGTGGAAAAGGCCGGCCTATTCCATTGCCTAATATCGTCACCTCCTCTCCTCTCCTCTCCTCAACTCGTTCCAACAGCCAGTCATCCGGCCGGTTGAAGAACCGGTAACGGATAGGGACGATTCCGCCCCTGGCGGACGGCGATGCGGCCAGGGCCGGGTGTGGTGAACTCGCCGATGTGCGCCGCCTCAACCACGCCGCGCGCCGCCAGCGCTGCCAGCAGCGACTGCAGCCTCTCCGGCGGTACGGCGATGAGCAACCCGCCGGACGTCTGCGCGTCGGCCAGGACGAGCTTCTGTACCTCGGAGATGCCTTCGTCCCAGTCGACGTGCGGTTCGACGAAGGCCTGGTTGTCCCGCGTGCCGCCCGGCACAACGCCGGCCCCGGCGAAGGTACGCGCCGCCTCCAGCACCGGCACGCGGTCGGCGTAGACCGCTGCGTCCACTCCAGCGCCCACCGTCATCTCCCGCAGGTGGCCCAGCAGCCCGAAGCCGGTCACGTCGGTGCAGGCCGAGACGCCGACCTCCACCATGACCTCGGCCGCATCCCGGTTGAGCGCCGCCATCAGAGCGATGGCTTGCCGCGTCGTGGCCTCGTCCGCCAGACCCCGCTTGACCGCCGTGGCGATGATGCCCGTGCCGATTGACTTGGTCAGTACGATCTGGTCGCCCGGACGGGCCGCCGCGTTGGTCACTACTCTGTCAGGGTGCACGACGCCGGTCACGGCCATCCCATACTTGGGCTCGGTATCGTCCACCGTGTGTCCGCCGATGACGCTCACGCCAGCCTCGGCGGCCTTGTCCAGCGCGCCCCGCAGGATGCGGTGGAGCACTTCCATCGGCAGCCGGTTCGAGGGGAAGCCGACGATGTTGAGCGCGAAGAGCGGCTTGGCGCCCATGGCGTAGACGTCGCTGAGCGAATTGGCGGCGGAAATCGCCCCGAAGTCGTAGGGGTCATCAGCGATGGGTGTAAAGAAGTCCAAGGTCTGCACAATCGCCAGGTCGTCGGTCAATTTGTAGACCGCGGCGTCGTCGGAGGTCTCCACGCCGACCAGCACAGCGGGGTCGGCCGTCACGGGGAGTTTCGCCAACACCCGTTCCAACTCTTGGGGGCGCAGCTTGCAGGCACACCCCATGCCGTGGGTATAGTGGGTCAACTTGATCTCGCCGATCTCGGCCAGCAGCGGCGCGACCAGCGCACCCTCTGGCTGAAGGCGTCGCACGGCGTCGCTCACGACCTCAACGGCTCGGTCTATCTCCTCGGCGGTGGTCATCCTGCCGACGGAGAAGCGCACGGCGCCCATCGCGTACTCCAGCGGTACCTGCATCGCCTGCAGCACCGTCGAAACGTCCACCTGGTCGGCGTGGCAGGCCGCTCCTGCTGAAGCCGCCACCTGCTCGCCGATCTCCGAAAGGAGCGTGTTAGCTTCGATGGAGCGGAAACTGACGCTGAGGGTGTTGGGCAGCCGCTTGTCGGGGTGGCCGTTCAGTTTGAGCAGGCCAGGGGTGTCCAGTTCGCGGGTCAGGCCGGCCCACAACCGGTCGCGCATGGCGCGCATGTGGGCCATGTTGCGCTCCAGGACTTCGTCGAGCTCATTCGAGGCGTCCCGCCCGGCGATTTCGGCTGCCTGGCCCAGCCCGACGATCTCCAGCACGTTTTCGGTGCCGGCGCGACGGTTGGCCTCGTGGTCGGCGCCATGGATGAACTTGGCCAGCTTGACGCCGGAACGGACGTAGAGCGCTCCGACGCCCTTGGGCGCGTAGAGTTTGTGTCCCGCCACCGAAAGCAGGTCTACTCCCAATTCGTCTACACTCACGGGAATCTTGCCCACCGATTGTGCCGCGTCGGTGTGCATCAGCGCGCCGTGGCGGTGGGCGATGGTCGCGATCTCGGCGATTGGCTGGATGGCGCCGACCTCGTTGTTGGCGTGCATGATGGTCACCAGGATGGTATCGGGGGTGATGGCCCGCTCGACGTCGGCGGGGTCCACCATGCCGTACTCATCCACCGGCAGCACGGTGACGCGGTAGCCCTGGCTTTCGAGCCACCGGCAGGGCTCCAGCACCGCCGGGTGCTCGACGGCCGAGGTGATGATGTGGTTGCCGCGCTCACGATAGGCGGCGGCCACACTCTTGATGGCGCTGTTGTTGGACTCGCTGCCGCCGCTGGTGAAGACGATCTCGGCCGGCTGGCAGCCCAGCAGCGCGGCCACCTGTGTGCGGGCGCGCTCGACCGCTCGCTTGGCCTGCACACCGTAGGGATGCGCGCTCGACGGATTGCCGAAGTGCTCGTAGAGGTAGGGCGTCATCGCCTCCGCCACACGGCGGTCAATGGGCGTGGTGGCGTTGTAGTCCAGGTAGATGGGTTGTGTGGTCATTTGATCATGCCTCGCAGATGGCTCCATTCATCCCTCCAGCGCCTCCAGTGCGGCCCTCAGCCCTGGTTGCAGGCCGCCATCCGCTCCACCGCCTCCTCTATGTGCTGCGCCGTCTCTCCCCACCTCACCGCCCGCGCCCTTGCCACCCAGCGTTCGAAACTGGCCGCGTGCTCCTCGTTGTGCTCGATCCAATGTGGAAGCAGGATGCGCAGTTTGGTCAGATCGTCGGGCTCGGCCTTTGTTTCCTCGTGCACGTGTCCGGCATGGTCATGGTGATGGTGGTGGACGATTGGGTGGCCGTGTTCCTCGAGCCAGGCGGAGAAGGCCAGCACCTCCGGCAGCAGGAAGACGCCCCAGCGCCTCGCCCGGCATAGCTCGACGAAGGCGGCCCACGCCTCCCGCAATTACTCTGGCGTTCCCCAGGCTTGTTGCGCCGTCTTAGGGCATGCTGCGATGAGCGCTGCAATAGCTAGCTCCTGCACCGGCGACCTCAGGGGCCGATGAATCCCAAAAAGGGCCACGAAGACCGCCCGGCTTCAAGCCAGTTAGGCGGCCTTCATGGCCCTTTTCCTGTCTCGTTCGACTAACCTATGGTGAGGGGCAAAGCGGCAGTCGAGGTCAGCCTTCGACAGCCGGCTCTTTTGCCTGGCGTAGGTGGACGGTGTGCTTCAAGAAGTCCAGCTTCTCAATGGTCCCCCGCACCAGTTTCTGCTCGCCTAGCAGCGTGACCAGCAGCCAGGCATCGCCCTCGGGCTGCACCAGTACCACGTCCGGCAGGATCTCTTCTTCCTGACCATTCGTTCTCACGTAGACTGTGGTTTCACACATCGCTTCGCCTCCAAAAAGAAAAAAATCACCCATGCCCGGGCTTCAGGCCCGCCGCGGTGATCTTCATGATCAGGTACATCATCAGGTACATCACTTCATGCTACGAACGAATGCTACGAACGATACGGCCCGCTTCATGCCAGCCGCCATCAAGATACCACAAGCGCCTTACCTTGTCAAGTGGAGGGGAGGTTCTTGTGCACGGGAGGCAGCCCCGCTTGCTCCCGGATCATGGCGATGGCCTTGCTGATCTGCTTGGTGAGGGGCTTCCACTCAATACCCACGATCTTGAAGCGGGGACCCCTGATGGGCAGAAGGAGTTTGTTTCCCCGCGCCCCAGCTATGGCCTCGGCGATGGCCGGAGTGATCTCCCCCATCATGGAGTTGGGCACGACCACGCCGACGGGGGCCAGGATGAAGTCCGCCTCGTTGATCGAAACCTTAATGGCGTTCTCACCGCTGGCGCCGCGGTTGGCTCTGGCCTTCATCATCTTCTCAGTGACAACGGCGTTGGTGCCCAGCGCCAATATCTCCACGTCAAGAGGCAGCTCCTGTCTGATCTGGGTAACGATCTGGGCGCCAATGCCCCCCCCCATGCCATCAATCACGGCTACGATCATCTTGCCCCCACCTCCTGGCCCCAGCGTATCCTCATCACGAATAGCACCAATGTGCGAATTTCACAAATGACTCTGCTGAAAAAGGGTCAAAAACCGTCAGCGGATTAAGCAAATGAAGCGGACAAAAATGAAACAGAATCAGCTTAATCCGCTGACGATTCCAGGTTTTTTCGGAGGAGTCACACCAGCCCAGCCCCCGCTCCGGTCCTCACCAGTCTCAGGGATGCGCACGAACTCGAAAAGGGTACGGTTCTCGTAATCTACTGTGCAGGCCCAGGCGTCGGCCAATTGCCCTTTCAACTTGTGGCTATGCAGCGTCGGCTGAAAAGGATCAGCGGCAAGTTGCTGAAGCGCTCGCTCAATCCTTTCTCGCAAGTCAGGTCAGCGGCGCACGGTGCGCTTCAACGCTCGCTCGAAGGCGGAGCTCCAGACTAGCGTCCTCAATGCGCCAACTCCGCCATGACATCAGCCGCTGTCCCTCG
>CAZPMV010000077.1:0-12550 GCA_964587335.1 uncultured Anaerolineales bacterium | reverse complement strand
GGACTCGAACCAGCACGCCCATACGGGCACAGGCCCTCAACCTGCTGTGTATACCAATTCCACCACGGGGGCTATTCCATACGATTATACTGATCTTTGCCCCCCTTGTCAAACCGCGATCGCCCCCTTTGCCCGACGAATTTGGTCAGCGGAGGAGCGGAAAAAGCGGAAAAGATCAGAACCTTCCGCTCCTTCCGCTTTTCCGCTGATCGAACTCTCAGCGCTCGTGGCGGGTATATTCGGGAAGCAACATGGGTGACAATATCTCGGGCCTCAGATCGGCCTCCGCCAACTGCTTCTCCCAGTTCACCAGGTGATCCAAGGTCAGCCGCCCTGCCTTCATTTCCTTAGCCTTCAGCGCAGCGGCCCGTCCCGCTCGACGCCCGAAGACAGTGATCTCCAACAGCGAGTTGCCCATCAACCGGTTGCGGCCGTGCACGCCTCCGGAGACTTCGCCAGCGCTGAACAGGTTGGGCACCGTCGTCGAGCCGTCGCACTTGAGCAACACGCCGCCGTTCTGGTAGTGCAGCGTGGGATACACCAGCATGGGTTCGACGGTGATGTCTATGTCGAAGCGCTTGAACTGCCGCACCATAGCCGGTAACGCCTTTTCGACGGTGCCTGGCCCTTTCAGGAGCTCGATCATGGGGGAATCGAGCCACACGCCCGGCTGGCCCGTGGGAGTGGTGACGCCGTTGCCCCGTTCACTGCACTCGCGGATGAGCGCCGCCGCCTCCACGTCGCGCGTCTCCAGCGGGTAGACGAACTGCTTACCTTCGACGTTCACCACCTGCGCGCCCAGGCCGCGCACCTTCTCGGTCACCAGCAGGCCCAAAATCTGCTCGGGGTAGGCTGCCCCGGTGGGGTGGTATTGCATCGTGTCCATGAAGGCTAGCTTGGCCCCGACCCGGTAGGCCATCACCACGCCATCTCCGGTGGCGCCGTAGTGGTTGGTCGTGGGGAAGCTCTGGTAGTGCAGGCGGCCGCTGCCGCCGGTGGCCAGGACGATCGTCTTGGCCTTCACCAACAAGTAGTCGCCGGTTTCCAGGTTCATCAGGATGGCGCCTGCGGCCTGGCCCTTGTCGTCCAGAACCAATTCGACGGCTGGGGCGAATTCTATCACCTGGATGCCGGGCCGGCTGCGCACCTCGTCGCGCAGAGTGCGCATGATCTCCGCTCCGCTGTAGTCGCGGGCCGAATGCATCCGCTTGCGGGACGTGCCGCCACCGTGGGCTTCGACCATGGTACCGTCGGTTTCCTTGTCGAACATACAGCCCAGGCTCTCCAGCCACTGTATGACACTGGGAGCGTCGATCACCAGAGCTTCGACCAACTCGGGGATGTTGGCGAAGTGCCCTCCGCCGATCACGTCCAGGTAGTGGATAGCTGGCGAGTCCTCGGGCCGGTCGGCGGCCTGAATGCCGCCCTGGGCCATCATTGTATTGGCATCGCCGAAGCGCAGCTTGGTGGTCACGAGGACGCGAACCGACTGCTCCAGTGCCAGCAGCGCCGCCGAGGCTCCTGCGCCGCCTCCGCCAATGATCAGCACGTCGGTCTCGTAGTCTACTCTGCTCAGGTCAAAGGTGCGGGGATCAACCCGGCTGCGGGCTTCCAGCAGGTCGGCGAATTCGTTAGGCGTACGGTCGCCGGCGTTGGGGCCCAGGCGGAGCTCGCGCATCCCTTCCACCAGGTAGTCAGGGTGGAAATGGCGCAGCAGTTCTTGCTGTTCCTCCGGTGTCAGCCGCCGGTGTGTCTCTTGCATCCGCTGCGAGCGCGATGCTTCAACGCGTTTGATAGATTCCCGCATTTCGGCTGTGTACGACATCTTCAACTCCTAATCAACTTGCCCTTCCGAAGGTTGTGAATAGTCTCGGCAAACGAGTGACTTCCTAGAGGCGAAGGGGCTGGTGGCTGTTCAGCCGCGGTTGAGAGCTTGTAGTAGCGACTTTGGCCGCCGTGCAAGCAGAAAAAGCGACCGAAGTCGCCGCCGCGAACCCGTCACTTCAGCATTGACGGGGTATTGCTGGCCTGGGAGTTGCTGTCAAGCCTTGGCAAGGGTTCGGACTCTCACCTCGGCTCGATATCTCGCGCATTGTATCGCTCCTTCAACTCCTCTACGTTCAGGTCTTTCAGTTCCCCCAGAGCCTCATCGAACTTGTTGGCCTCGATCTCTGCCAGCCGATCCTCCAGGTGCTGCGAGCGGGGCGCCAGGTAGCGGCCATAGAGCCTGCGGCACAGGACGGCGATGTTGTACTGGGCCTCGCCCACCGGACAGCGGGCGGCGCACAATCCGCACATGATGCAGTCGAAGGACATATCGGCCACGCGGGCGATGTCGCCGCGCATGGCAGCCGCCATGTAGCCCTTCACGTCCAGGTCCTGCGGACAGGCTTTGGTGCAGGTGCCGCAGCCCAGGCAGCGGAGCAACTCGGGATACAGGCTGAAGAGCTGCTCAGGGCGGGGTACCAGCTTGCTGAGGTCATATTCGGCCCGTTGTGCAGGGAAGAAGGGGATCTGCACCAGGTACATGTGGGGCTGCACCACCGTCTGGCAGGCCAGGCAGAAGTAGAGCGTGTCGTCGTCCCTGAGCCGATAGACAGTGCCGCAGGCACCGCAGAAGCCACCCCTGCAACCCACACCTCGTATCAGTTGATAGCCAGCATACTCCATGGCCTTCATGATGGTCAGACTGGGCGGCACGTCGTAGCGCTTGCCCATGATGAAAACGGGTACGAGTTCTTCGCTCATCTCTTGCCTCCAACACCATTCGACGAAGGACGAATGACCGACGACCGATCTGTGCGGTGTTCGTCCTTCGTCGTTCGTCCTTCGTCACCGATCAGGTTGAAAACCATCATAACCCGTGACCGGCTAGCACTGGCCGCGGATCCACATGGTGCAATTCCCAGCCCCAGTCGTCGCTTGCTAATCCCAGCGCCAATCCCATCAACTGGGTGAAGTAGAGCACGGGCAGTGGCTTGAAGCCTGGATGCTGACGAGCCATCTCTGCTTGCTTGTGGTCCAGATTGTACTGGCACAGTGGGCAGGCGGTCACCAGCAAGTGTGCACCGTTGTGGGCTGCCGACTGCAGCACCGCGTAGGACATATCAGCCGCCAGATCGGGCGAGGTGACCAGCAGATAAGAGCCGCAGCATTCGACGCGATGGGAGAAGTCCACCGGATCGCAGCCTATTGCCGCCAGCAAATCCTCCAGAATGCGGGGATCTTCACAGTTGTCCAGTTGTAGTTCCTTCTCTGGCCGCAGTAGCAGGCAACCGTAGTACGGAGCAACCTTCAGGCCTTCCAGTGACTTCCCTGTCTCCTTCCTTGCCTGGTCCACTCGTTGCTTCAGGGCCTCGAATCCTAGCTCGTCCCGCAGGATCTCCAGGAAGTGCAAAACCCGCAGGTCGCCGCCGTAGTCCGCCTCAATGAAGTAGTTGATGCGATCTCGTTTCTCGTCGTCGCTCTGCAGGAAGTGGTTGGTGCGCTTGAGGACATTGTAGCAGATGGCGCAGAGGGTGGCCAGTCGCTCGCCGTGTGCACGCGCTTCCACCAGCACCCGGGTCGGTCCCGTCATGGCCAGGAGATTGTCCACCGCCAGTGGGAACGTGGCGCCACAGCAGTTCCAGTCCGGGAGCTCTTCCAGCTCCAGCCCCAGCGCCTTCGCCACTGCCCGCCCGGAGGCATCGTAGCCGCGAGCCTTGGTCGAAAGCGTGCAGCCAGGGTAGTAGGGAATTGACATCTAGCCCCCTATCATGGTGTACTTGCGGAAGCCGGCAATGACTGCCAGTTGCGGCATCTCAGCAACCTCATCCGGATCGAGTTCCTGTGGGCGCAGGTGGTCGTGCCCTTGTTCCAGGGCAATGACCCGTAGCGCTTCCATGATCCGGCTCAGATCCACACCGTGCGGACAGCGGGCGTAACACGTCTGACAAGATGCGCAGATCCAGATGCTCTTTGCTTCCAGCACTTGCTCCAACCCGAACTGGGCGTAGCGGATCACCTGATTGGGTAGTAGATCCATGACCGCGGCCGCTGGACACCCGGCCGAGCACTTGCCACACTGATTACAAGCCAAGAGGTTCTGGCCGCTCAGTTCCTCAATCTTGCGAACCAGTTCACCTCTGACCCGTTCGCCCGACAGCCGTACTCTGGCCATCATTCACCATCCTCCAATAGAACCCCTACTGGCCCTGCTTCGCCCGCTCAGCCAGTCCATATTCATATCCCCGTTCAAAGGCCGCCAGGTTCAGTTCTGTCATCTTCCCCAGGTTGCGAATGGCTGTCCGCATGGCTTCAGGGGTCACCACTTCGGTGATTGCTGTCGCAAAACCCATCATGATCATGTTGAACACCCGTTCCTCGCCCATGGCCTTTGCCCACTCCAGGGCCGGGATGGTCCACGCTTGGCCCTCGTCCTTTTCGTCCAGCTTGATCAGGTTTTCTTCGATGATCAGGGTGCAGCCTGCAGCCCGCGGCTGCTTGTACTTGTCATAAGCTTCCTGGAAGGCGATGATCAGCACATCCGGCTCGCTTGCCCTGGGGTACTCGATGGGCTCGTCGGAGATGACGATGTCCGATTTGGAGGCCCCTCCGCGAGACTCTGGCCCGTAGGAGGGGATAGTGACCGCGTTCCGTTGCTCGTAGACGGCAGCCGCTGTGCCGAGCAGTCTGCCCGCGAGCATGATGCCCTGACCACCGGCGCCGGCGATACGCACCTCCAGGCGGTTGATGGACTTCTTTCTCTTGGCTGATTCGTCTTGTTCCACTTCCTCCGAAGCCGAAGAGGCGGCAGCCGGCGTCTCTGGCTGCGGCGGCCACGCTGGCCAGTACTTCAGCAGCCGTTCCCGAAATGTCTCACGCTCCGTATCCACGAAGGTGCCAACGACGATCTCGCCGCGCAACTCCATGCCCGTCTCTTCCAGCGGTTCGCCCTCCCACATCACGGTCTTCTCCTGGAAGTACTCCAGTTCCGCTTTGGCGTCCCTGAACTTGTTGCGACTGCCGTAGTTAGTGGGGCAGGGGGCGATGACCTCCACGAAGGAGAAGCCTGGCTTCTGCAGCGCCTCGGCGATGGAGTGGCGCAAACGCACCAATTCCAGCGCCGTCCAGCGGGCAACGTATGACGCGCCGCAGGCCTTCAGCAGCGATGGCAGATTGAAGGGATACTCCACCGCGCCGCGCGGGGTTGTCTTGGTTCGAGCTGTCAATTGCGTGGTCGGTCCGTGCTGGCCGCCCGTCATGCCGTAGTTGAAGTTGTTCACACAGATGACCGTCAAGTCAGCGTTGCGGCGGGCAGCGTGGATGAGATGGTTGCCACCAATGGCGAGCAGATCGCCGTCGCCGCTGACGATGACCAGCTTCATGTCCGGCCGCGCCATGCCCAGACCGATGGCGAAAGGAATAGCTCGGCCGTGCGTGGTGTGGAAGCTATCGGTGTTCATGTATCCTGACACTCGCCCCGTGCAGCCGATGCCAGAGATCACGCTGACCTGCTTCCAGTCGAGTCCCACATCTCCCACAGCAGCGACGAAGGCGTTAACCACCGAGCCGATGCCGCAGCCCGAGCACCAGATGTGCGGCAAGCGATCCTCCCGCAGCGCCTTGCGTGTGGGGTGCATCCTTTTGATCAGCTCCACGTTCAGCTCTTCGGGAGGCACGCCGAAGGGACTGTACTTCTGGCAGCAATCGTGGTCGAATTCGATCTGGTTCACTCCCACTCCCATTCCATCGTTATCGCTCATACCCATCCCCCTACCAATCTGCCAATCTACCAATCTACCAGTGTCTAGAAGTCCTTTGGCAGGTTCTGCAACTGCGCGGCCGTGAAGACAGGGCCGTCCTTGCAGACATACACAGGCCCGACGTTGCAGCGACCGCACTTGCCCAGTCCGCATTTCATCTTGTTCTCTAGCGTGGTGATGACCCGTTCCTGCGGAAAGCCCAGCCTCTCCAGCGCCAGCAAGGCAAACTTGATCATGATCGGCGGGCCGCAGGTGATGGCCACCCTGTCAGCGGGCTTCGGTGCTATCTTCTCCATAATGGTGGGCACAAAGCCCACCTCGCCGTCCCAATCGTCGGTCTCACCGCCGGGGTCCACCGTCTGTACCAGCTCCACATCGGGCTGCTCTGCCCAGCGCGCCATGTCCTCTTTGTAGACCAGGTCGGCCACCGAGCGTGCGCCGTTGAGGATGGTGATGTGTCTGAACTCCTGGCGATGATGCAGGCAGTATTCGATCAATGCCCGCAGAGCGGCCATGCCAATGCCGCCGCCGGCGAAGAAGACGTTTCGACCGCGCAGTTCGTCCAGCGGGAAGCCGTTGCCGTAGGGGCCGCGAAAGCCGATGGTGTCCCCGATTTCGCCATCGCGGAGTGCAGTGGTCACCTTGCCCATCAGCTTGAAGCTGCACTCCACGTGCCCACGGTCAGCGGGCGAACTGGCGATGGCGAAAACGCACTCCCCCCTGCCGAAGACGGAGTATTCGCCAAACTGGCCAGGAATGAAGGCGAACTCCTCCCCCACCGCTTTGTCCTGGAAGGCCAGGCGCAGCGTGCGCACGTCGGGCGTCTCGTCGCGGATGTGCTCCACGGTCATCAGATGCGGCCGATAGATGTTGTTCATAGCCGGAAAATGCTCGCTGGCCCTCGACAGATACTCAACAAGGTGTGTCTCGTTCACGATGCGGCCTTACTCGATGTGAGGGAGTTGTGCTCCCGGGCGTGGGGCTCGGAGTGCAACTCCTCGCCATCATGTTCTACGTGATGTGAGGGAGTTGCACTCCCGGACGTGGGCTCGGAGTGCAACTCCTCGCTATCAATGTGCGGCTTGCCACCAATGTGCAGCACGGCCTGAGCCACGGCGTAGATGTCCAGATTCACGGGGCAGTCGGTGACGCAGCGGCCACAGCCGACGCACATGACACGTCCGGAGTTCTGTGGGAAGTAGCTGAACTTGTGCAGTACCCGCTGGCGGTAGCGACTGTCTTGTTCGGGGCGCGGGTTGTGACCCGAAGCATGCCGCGTGAACAAGGAGAAGGCGCAGGAATCCCAGTTTCTGCAGCGAATACCGCCCCAGACGTCGGCGTCATCCATGATGTCGAAGCAGTGGCATGTGGGGCAGACGTAGGCACAGATGCCGCAGCCCACGCACTTGCGGGCCACTTCTGTCCAGATGGGGTGCTCGAACAGTTCCTCCGAATAGCCGATGCCTTGAGCCAGCGTCGCCGCACGCGACATCTTGGCCTCGATAGCTTTCGTCGCCAGGTCCTTGGAGCCGCACTCGCCTGCACCGAAATAGTGGCCATATTCCCACTGCAACTGCTTGCCCTTGGCGGTTAGCGTTTCCACCAGGTAGCCATCATCCCCCATCGGGGTGAGCAGCATGTCGCTGCCCTCGCTAGAGGTGGGTGAGAGACCCACGGCGGTGCAGAAGCAGGATTCGGCGGGCTCGGTGCAAGAGAGACCGACGACCGTGGTCACAGAGCGCCGCCGAGTGTAGAACTCATCTTCGTAATCGGTGATGAACACCTGATCCAGGATCGCCAGGCCGGCCGCATCACACGGTCGGACACCGAAGATCACCTGAGGCTCCAGACCGAGGTCGGGCTGCTCCAATTCCACGCTGCTACCCACATAACGATAGCGTAGCACAGGTTCCGAGCGAGGGAACAGCCATTCCTTCACTGGCCACCGTGTGTTCACATAATCCAAAGTGATGTCGTCCACTGTCTCTACGGGCTTGAAGACGGCGTCATCTCCCTCCCGCTGCGGTGCGATCAGCCGCCGCTCGGAGCGCGACAATTCCTCTAGCCAAGCGGTCAGCTTGTCTCGATGCAACATCCTGCACATCATCGGATGAACTCCGCTCGATCCTCGGGCCGGAAGGTGGTCAACGGCGGTGCGACGCCAGCGTCGTAGCCGGCGCGATAGCCGTACTCGTCGCCAATCAGCAACGCCAGCTTGCGGTTGATGAGATCCAGCCGGATGTTGGCCGGACAGGCCCGGGTGCACTCATCGCAGCCGATGCAGCGACCGGCCAGATGCAAAGCCCTAACGATGTTCCAGCTCAGATTGCCTTTGGCGTCGAAAGCGGGCGGAATCCACTGCGGCTGCGTTTTCTCCACGATACAGGTATCGCAGTAGCAGAGAGGGCAGACGGCACGGCAAGCGTAGCAGCGGATGCAACGAGCGAACTGCGCTTGCCAGTAGCCCCAACGCTGGTCTGGTGTCAACGCTTCCAGCGCCGCAATCTCCGTGTCTCTAGGATCCGCTCCTCCTGGTTCTCCAATCTCCAATATCTCGTTTCCAATACCCACTTTCACCAGATGATCGTAGATCGGCGGCGTGTGCACATCACACGTAATGCACTTGGTCGCCAACTGTCCATCCTCCATCATCCCCGCACACTCCACGCCGATGATGGTTACATCGTCCCTGCGAACCCGGTTCTCCTGCAGTAGCGCCACCAATGCTTTGGCATCACACCCTTTGGTCACAATCCCCACCGTCCCCAGCCGCGTGACCAGGTTGCGGGTCAGGTAAACGCTGAGGTTGTTCAGGCAGTGCTCGTTCCAGACCAATCGCTCGGCCTCGTCTGGCTCGGTGATGCACAGGGGTGTGGTCACGCCGCTCAGCGTGCCATCTCCATAGCCGACGATGACGTCAACCGCGGCTATTTCCAGGAGTTGGCGGGCAATGCGCCGGATGCCCTCTTCAGTCGCTTGCAGAGTTTTGGGTTCTTGGTTTCGGGTTTCGGGTTCAGCTTTGGAACTTGCAGCCTGGAACTGCGAACCTCTGCTGGGCAGTGTCTCTCCCCAGCCAAGCTTCCTCGGCCCTAGCTGCCTGATCTCCTCCGTGACCGCGTCCACCACCTCGGTCCACTTGACTGCTTCGGCTGCCGAAACCCAGGAGAATTGCAGTCGTTCCCGCTCAAGGCCCAGGAAGCTCAGCAGCTCGCGGAAGACGGTGAAGCGTCTTCGAGCCAGCAGGTTGCCGCTGACGTAGTGGCAATCGCCTGGATGGCAGCCGGAGACCAGCACGCCGTCGGCTCCTTGCTCGAAGGCTTTGACCAGGAACAGCGGGTCAATGCGTCCGGAGCAGGGCAGCTTGACGATGCGCACGTTGGGTGCGTATTTCATGCGGCTGGTGCCAGCCAGGTCGGCCCCGGCGTAGGTGCACCATTGGCACACGAAGGCAACGATCTGTGGTTGCCAGTTTTCGTCAGGCATGTTCTAACTCTTTGGCAGAAGGCCAAGGTGTGGTACAATATCAGTCAGCAACGCTTCGCTGCTATTGGTGAGTGGGAAAGAAGTTGAACCAGGTCTAGTCGCCAACTGTCACTAACTCTGGCAGACTCACTGTCGTGGGCCAGAGTGCCACGATTTCCCCATGAATCTGCTCGTCGGTGAAACCCTCCAACTCAATGCTGTGGTTGCGGCAGGCGACGATGCACGCCCCACATCCCTCGCAGAGGCCCTGGTTCACGCTGGATACCAGGCGTAGCAGGTTCCCCTCCCGATCCCGTATCTCCTTGCGCTCGATGGCGCCGTAGGGGCAGGCTTGCTCGCAGTCGAAGCAGCCCTCGCAGGTCAGTTCATTTACGTGGGCCACCACCGGCTCCCGCTGCAACTCGTCGCGGGAGAAGAGTGCCTGCACCTTGCTCGCCGCAGCGCTGGCCTGGGCCACTGTCTCCGGGATGTCTTTGGGCGCCTGCGCCGCTCCCGCCAGGTAGAGCCCCGCCGTCAGCGTTTCCACTGGGCGTAGCTTAGGATGCGCCTCCTGGTAGAAGCCGTGCTCGTCGACGTTGGCCCGCAGTTGATGGGCCAGCACGTCATGCCCCGTGTTGGCCACGATCGCCGTGGCCAGCACCACCAGGTCGGCAGCGATCTCCACTGCCTGTCCCGCCAGCGTATCCGCGCCCCATACGATCAACTTGCCATTTTCCTGGAAGATCCTGCTCACCCGCCCGCGGACGTAGAGCACGTGGTCTTCTTCCACGGCCCGATTGACGAATTCCTCGTAGCCTTTGCCGCCGGCCCGTATATCCATGTAGAACACATAGGCCTGACCATCGGGCACTTTGTGCTTGTAGAGCATGGCGTGCTTGGCCGTGTACATGCAGCATATCTTGGAGCAGTAGGGCACGCCTTGCTCAGGGTCACGAGAGCCGACGCACTGGATGAAGACAATCTCCTTGGGCACACGGCCGTCGGAAGGGCGACGCACCTCGCCACTGGTCGGACCGGAAGCGGACAACAGCCGCTCGAACTCCAGTCCAGTGACCACGTCGGGGAACTTGCCCCAACCCAATTCCCTCGCCTGTTCGGCAGCGAAGAGGTCGTAGCCGGTGGCGACCACGATGGCTCCCACGTCTACCTCGACGATCTCAGGTTTCATGTTGAGGTCTATGGCCCCGGCCTCGCAGGCCTGGAAGCACTTCTCACAGACCAGCGGGTGCAGGCCCAGGCAGGACTCCTCGTCCAGAGTGTATACTGCGGGCACGGCCTGGGGGGAGGGAATGTAGATGGCCCGTCGCCAGCTCAACCCACCGTCGAACTCATTGGGCACCACCTGTGGGCAGACCGCGGCGCAATCGCCGCAGTTGGTGCAAATGTCTTCGAGGACGTAGCGGGGCTTGCGGCGGATCTTGGCCTTGAAGTTGCCCACGTAGCCGCTGATCTCTTCCACCTCGCTGTAGGTCAGCAGCGTGATGTTGGGATGGCGGCTCACTTCCACCATGCGTGGGGTGAGGATGCACTGCGAGCAGTCCAGCGTGGGGAAGGTCTCCGAAAGCTGGGCCATGTGCCCGCCGATGGAGGGCTCGCGCTCCACCAGAATCACTTCGTGCCCGCCATTGGCCAGGTCCAATGCTGCCTGGATGCCGGCGATGCCACCGCCGATGACCAGCGCTCGCTTGGTCACCGGCACGGTGATCGGTTGCAGAGCGTGGTTGCGCTTGACCTTCTCCACCATCAACCGCACGAGGTCGGTGGCTTTCACCGTGGCGGCGTTTTTGTCCTCGTGCACCCAGGAGCATTGCTCGCGGATGTTGGACATCTCGCTGAGGTAGGGGTTGAGCCCGCCTTCGACCGCCGCCGCGCGGAAGGTCATCTCGTGCATTGAAGGGCTGCAGGCGGCCACCACCACGCCGGTCAGATGCTTCTCCTTGATAGCTTCGATGAGCAGCTTCTGACCAGGGTCTGAGCACATGTAGCGGTAGTGCTCGGCGTGGGCTACGCCCGGCAGCCGCGCCGTCGCTTGCGTCACCGCGTCCACATCCACGGTGCCAGCTATGTTCTCGCCACAATGACAGATGAAAACACCGATTCGTGCCATGCTTGCTCAACCAGAGATGGTAGATTGGTACACTGGATAGACCCGATCACCGATTCCCGATCACTAGGTCCCGAATTGCCTCAAGTATCTCAGTCGACTCGTGTATCTCGCCACCGGCGTGGGGCACCAGCACCACCGGCGTGTCTATGCCCACGCAGCGCTCCACCTCGCGGCTCATCTGGCCGTAGTTGAGCTCCGGCACGACGAACCGCTTGCCTTGCCGCGCCAGTTCTCGCACGCGCTCTTCGGGGAAGGGCCAGGCGGTGATCAGCCGGAAGAGCCCGGCCTTGAGCCCCTCGGCCCGCGCCGTGGTCACAGCGTGGGAGGCGACGCGAGCTGTGATGCCGTAGGCGAGCACCACCACGTCGGCGTCATCTACGTCCCGCTCTTTCCAGTCCAGGATGTCGTCAGTGTTATCCCGGATCTTGGCCACCAAGCGTGCGACCAGAACTTCGTGTGCCTCGGCGGTCATGTCTGGGTAGCCCCGCTCGTCGTGGGTCAGACCGGTCACAGCGACGTTGTAGCCCTGGCCAATCTCAGGCATGGGCGGTACGAGCTTGCCGTCTACCTGGTAGGTGCGGAACTCTCCAGGCGGCAGAGTAGGGCGTTCGCGCTCCCATATCTCGATCTCTTCCTCAGGAGGGATGACCAGCTTCTCGATCATGTGCCCTACTTCCGCGTCCGTCATCACCAGCGTAGGGAGGCGGTAGCGTTCCGATAGGTTGAACGCCCGCACAGTCAGATCAAAGCATTCTTGCACCGACCAGGGACATAGGGCGATGATCTCGTACGGGCCGTGGGAGCCCCAGCGGGCCTGCATCATGTCCCCCTGTGCGACCATCGTCGGCAGGCCGGTAGATGGGCCACCCCGCTGCACGTTCACGATGACGCAAGGGGTCTCGGTCATGATGCCCAGGCCGATGTTTTCCATCATCAGACTGAAGCCGGGACCGGAGGTGGCCGTCATGGCCTTGAGCCCGCCCCACGAGGCCCCTAGCACCGCAGCAATGGAGCCCAGTTCATCTTCCATTTGCACGTAGTAGCCGCCGACCTGCGGTAGCCGCGCCGCCATGCGCTCGGCGGTCTCCGTGCTGGGGGTGATGGGGTAGCCGCCGAAGAAACAGCAACCCGCAGCCAGCGCGCCTTCGGCACAGGCCACGTCTCCCATCATGAAATACTCGCCTGTGAGTACTGCCTTACCCTAGCTCAACGAACT
>CAZPMV010000076.1:9839-12645 GCA_964587335.1 uncultured Anaerolineales bacterium | reverse complement strand
GACACGAAAAGAGGGACGAGGCTGCTGCCCCGTCCCTCGGGTTGTCATTGGCAGGCTCTCGGCGCTAGCGCACTGACCGCTGGAAGGTCAGATAGAAGCAAGTATGGATGTTCCAGTCAGGCAGTGCCAGATCACCCAGGCCCGCTCCTAGCAGTGTGTCGCTGGGCAAGCCCTCAATGTACACGTTGTAAGAGCCGGTGGTGGCGTACATGTTGAAGTTGAAGGAGTACTCCGGCTCCGTCTTCTTCTCTGTCGGCTTCACGTCCTTCGCATCGCCCCAGTCGACGACCACCGGCTGTCCGATGATGCGCTCGCCGTTTTCGTCCAGCACATCGACGTAGATATTGTGCTTGCCTCCAGCTTCCTTCTCGTCTTCCCAGCGCGCTTCCACCAGCCGCCAGTAGGGCTGCCCGGGCGCCACATTGGCAGCCTGTAGCCCTACCCCCAGTTGATCCAGCCGGCCGTCCCAGCTAATGGCAGGAGCAGCGGGTTCGGGTTCGGGCTCAGCCACCGCAGCGGCCATGACCTGCGGCGGTGTGAGCGTGGGCGGTATAGGCGTCGATGTCGGCGGCACAGGAGTCGGCGTCGGTGGTATCGGCGTATGGGTCGGTGTCGGCGTCGGCACTGGCGTGTCCGTGGCCGTTGGCGTTAGCGTCGGCGTATCCGTGGGCGTCGGCGTATCCGTGGGGATAGGCGTCTCGGTAGGCAGTGGCGTGTAAACCGGCATCCGCACTACCGCCGTCGGAGCCATAGCCAGCACCTGTGCCTGTGGCACGCGGCGCGCCTGTGGTATCGCTGTTTCCATGTAGACCAACCCCGCCAGGTCCTTGGCCTGCACCTGGCCGGTGGAGCGGAGAGAGCGAATCACAGCCACCGGTGCGGTGATGCCACAGAACCAGATCACCAGCAGGGTCACCGCAGCCAGACGCAGCTTGGCCCCCGTCGTCCGGGCGTTGAACCACACGGCGGCACTATCGGCGGCCAGGCTCAACCCCTGCAACGCACCAAGGATGCCAGCCCCCTCGCGTGGCACACGTTCCCTCTTCGGACGAACGACAGGCGGTGCTACGGGCCGTCGCCGAATAATAGGAATCGCTGGAGCGCGAACCCGTGCAGGCTCGACGCTCGGCGCTGCTTCGCCCCTAAGCGGCACGCCTCGCAGCGAATGGGCGAGCTTGAGGTCCACCTGGTTCAGGCGGCGGCTGATGACGCGGCTGAGGTTGATGGCCAGGCTTGGATAGCGCAGCAGCAGCGTCTCAAAATCGTCACTACTGAGTACCCAGAGGTCAGCGTCGCGCACCACCTCGACTGTGGTTGAGCGGGGGCCAACGTTCAGCAACTCCATCTCGCCGAAGAAGTCTCCCGCGCCCAAGTTGAACAGCGGGATGCTTGTGCCCTCCACCTGCTTGAGCACCTGTACCTCACCACGCTCGATGAGGTAAAGCGACCCGCCTTCGCTTCCCTGGTCGTAGATGCGCTCGCCGGCGCGATAGCGCGCAGGACGCAGCCGTTCGGCGACTTCCTGTAACTGCTGAGGGGAAAAGCCAGCCACAAGACTCAGCCGTCGCAGATGCTGATTCACGTAGGCCTGATCTGCCTCAGTCAATCGCTGAGCCAGACTGCGGTTCAGGCTCATGCTGATAGCCGGGTGCTGCACCAGAAGGTCATCGAAATCGGTGCGATACATAACCCAGAGGTTAGCATCCTGCAGAGCACGAGCGGTGGCAGCACGCGTTTTGCCCGTCAGCAGGGCCATCTCGCCGAAGAAGCCACCAGAGCCCAAGCGGGCCAGCGATTCCTCCCCCCGCTGGCTTTCGGTCGACAACTCGACCTGCCCCGTTTCCACCAGGTAGAGTGCATCGCCCGGTCCGCCTATCTGGAAGATAAGCTCGCCCGCTGGCGCGTGTTGCAGCAGCAACCGCTTGGCCATGGCGCTCAGCGCTTCCTCTGGCAGCTCACTGAATAGAGGCATGGCCCGCAAGCGCTCCACCGCCAGAGCACGATCCTCGGGGCTCAGACGGCCACGCAGATCCCGGCTCAACGCGCTCCGGAGGATGGGGTAGGTGGCGCACAAGTCATCGAAATCTGCCTTGGGCAAGACCCACAGCAAGACGTCGGAGGCAGCCCGCGCCGCCTGGCCTTGCGGTTTACCGGTCAGAAGGGGCATCTCGCCGAAGATGGCGCCTTCGGAGAGCTCCACATAGTCCACCTCGGAAGGCTCTGTCTCCGTCAGCAACTGCACCTGACCACTTTGCAGGACGTAGAGCGCCTCGCTGGAATCGCCGATCTGAAAGATGACGCTGCCGCGCCGCACTTCCTGCGGCTGCAGGCAGCCCGCCAGGGCTGCCAGGACCTCCGCGTCCAACTCACAGAAGCCAGGGGTTGTTCGCAACCGCTGGGCCAGATAGGCCGCGAGCTGGGCCACCTTGCCGCCAAAGGCGCGGCTCATCTTGATGCCCACACTGGGGCGCTCGGCAATCACCTCCTCCAGATCGCTGCAGGATAGCACCCAGGTTTCGGTATCTGTGGTCGCTTCGGCGCTGGTAGCGCGGGAGCGATCCGAGAGCATGTCCGTCTCGCCCACCAGGTTACCAGGGCCCATACTGGCGAGGGCAGCGAACCTTTCGGCGCTCAGCCGCACCCAGCCGGATTTGATGAGGTACAGCGCGCCGCTCGCTTCGCCCTGAACAAAGAGCAATTCTCCCTGGCTGTGATGCTCCAGATGCATCCGCTCCGCCAGGAGTTGCCGCTCCTCTTCAGAAAGGCCAGCGAACAGGGGAACGCTGCCGATCATGCTTTCCTTCAC
>CAZPMV010000076.1:7904-9739 GCA_964587335.1 uncultured Anaerolineales bacterium | reverse complement strand
TGTGGCCGGCGGTGCAGGAATACTGGCCGCCACAGCCACAGTGTCAATAGGGCCAGCGGCATCCACCAGCTCTGCATAGACCCACCCTTGCTCGCCCGATAGACAGCAGATCTGCCACCAATCCCCCGCCTGGTTACGGGCTACGATGTCGAACTGCTGGCCCTCCTCAGGCAAGCCCAGACGCGGATACGCCGTGCTCGGGCCACTGCGCACGTTGACGCCGCCCGATTTCACTACCACGTGCGGCTTGGGAGTCGGCGTAGAAGTCGCCGGCTCGGGCGTGGGAGTCGGCGGAACCGGCGTCGCCGTCGGAACCTCCGAGGTGGGCGTAGGCGGGATTGGTGTGGGAGTCGGAGGAGCTGTGGGCGTCGGTTCCGCGGTTGGCGTTGTCGTGGGAACCGGCGTGGGCGGCGCCAGATAGGCCGCGATCTTTTGGCTGCCGCAGCCCAGATCCCAGGCCAACCCTGCCAGTGGACGCGCCACACCGTCGTCACCCCCTTCGGCGATGTGACGCTCGGCAAGCATCACCACCCACTGGGTAGCGTTGGCGATGTCCAGTTCATTCAAGCGGGCCTGTGCCCGCGCTAGATCAGCATCTTTCGCGTAGTCGGTGGCGATGTCCAGCGCGCGGGCCTCTCTCGCCTCCCCCGACAACGCTCCAACTCCCCCCTGGCTGGCGCATCCTGACAATCCAACTGCCAGGCTGATGACGGTCAGGAAACAAAGCACCACCAAGAAGCGTCGACGAACGTATTGAAATGGTATATCCAATGGTCTCCTCTGTGCTCGAAAGGACAGGCTTCAGGCTCCGAGGGAAACCCCAGGTTGGGCCATCCCTTCGGCTCACAGCAAACCTCCGAGGTCTTCTAGAGACCTCGGAGGTCTCAGTGCTCCCAACTCCCACCAGCCTTGCTCCTTGGCGTGATTCGGCAAAAACTGGTATAATGAGTGAGGAAAGCTAATGGCTCTCCCCTTCAGTGCCGAAGGTGGGACTCGAACCCACACGAGGTCGCCCTCAGCGGTTTTTGAGACCGCCCTGTCTACCTATTCCAGCACTTCGGCGCGGCTCTAGTATAGTCGAACAGGCTGTTTTCGTCAAATCCCTCAATCGGCGACATCAGAGCTTGTCGGGGACAAGAAAGGCTCAGCTACGGCACGTTTCCTGCCCAAGTATGGCACATCTGCCGCTCCTTGCGAAGACTGAGTCTAACTGAATCTCACTGAGTCTCAATGTAGCGGGACATGGACGAAAAAACACTCGTGGCCGCCGCCCAGCGCGGCGAGCTGCCGGCCTTCAACCAACTGGTGTTGCACTACCAAGGTCTGGCCTACAACGTGGCCTACCGGATCGTGGGCAATGCCGACGCGGCCGCCGACGCCACCCAGGACGCCTTCCTCAAAGCCTACAGAGCACTGGGTGGTTACCGGGGAGGCTCTTTCAAAGCCTGGCTGCTGCGCATCGTCACCAACACTTGCTATGATGCCCTGCGGGCCCGGCAGCGACGGCGCTCCTCGTCTCTGGACGATCTGGATGTAGCGCCCGAACATGCCTGGCAGTTGGTCAACGGCCACGCTGGGCCAGAAGAACAGGCGCTGCGCCGGGAACTGGGCCGGGTGATCCAGGCAGGCATCGCCACGCTGCCACCTGACCAGCGCACAGCGGTGGTGCTTTCCGATATCCAGGGACTGAGCTACCAGGAAGCCGCCGAGGCAATGGGCTGCTCGCTGGGCACAGTCAAATCCCGCCTCAGCAGGGGACGAGCCAAGCTACGAGGCTACCTGCTGCAGCAGCAGGAACTTTTGCCTTCTCGCTATCGTCTACAAAGTGCAGGACA
>CAZPMV010000076.1:6636-7804 GCA_964587335.1 uncultured Anaerolineales bacterium | reverse complement strand
AAACAGGTTGTCGAGAAGCATGCTGAAGCGGAGATGCAGGCTCTGGCTGCCACGCCCAGGGATGAGCCGCTGGCAGTGGGCGGAGGCCAGCCGCAGGCAAGCGGGCCAGAGCCTGCGCCGACGGTTGTGGCCTTGAGGGCTGAAGAACCACCACGAGAAACCGCTCCACCGCCCGAGCAGCCCAAGCTCAGCGCCCCACCCGCGCCAGCAGCAGAGGAAGCAGTACAAGAAAAGGGAGAAGAGGAAACCGCGGTCTCGCTTGCCGTTGCACCGACGCCGACGCCTTTGCCGCAGCCCACGCCAGCGCACCTGGGGGAAGCTGTGCGGCCCGATTCATGGTGGACTTTGCCACACCTGGTAGAGATCGCCCTGGCTGGCCTGCTCGTCATCTTGCTGAGTCTCTCGCTTTGGCTGCGCAGGCGGCGATGATAAGCATACCACGCAGATACGTCAAGTTGACATCTTAGACAACTTGAGTATAATAGAGGTCGTGTGAGACAAGCCGTAAGGTGAGTCGAGGCATGGGCGGACAAATGCAAACTCTCTTGAATAGTGCGGCACCTGTCAATCTATCGTGCACTTGTCAGGGAGGGAGCCATCGTGAGGATAGTTGAGAGAGTACCCTGAAAGTGGGGGTTGATGAGCTCGATTGCCTGCGTGCCTGTCTGCGACCAGGACATTGAGCTCTTTTTTTGTGCAGAGCAGTACCGTGACCCTAAGGAGGTGAATAACCATTTCAGTTCAACTTCGACCCGGAGAATCACCGGACAGCTTGCTGAGGCGGTTCCGCAAGGAAGTCACCCGATCTCGGATCCTGAGCACTGTACGGAGGAAGCGGTGGTACGTGCCGCCGAGCGAACTGCGTCGCCGCAAGCGCCAGAAGGCCATCCGCAAGGCAAGGCGACAGCAGCGCAAGACAGAGTGGCGGATGAGAGAGTGAGGATCTGATGGCTGTGCGAGCATCCAAAGAGAAACTGGAGATGGAAGGGACGGTTCTCAAGACCTTCAGCGGTCCCCAGTTCCGCGTGGAATTAGACGGAGGCCACACCGTGCTGGCCTATCTGTCGGGAAAGATGCGTAAGCACTACATACGCGTCCTTCTCGGGGACCGTGTGCGGGTGGAGCTGTCGCCCTACGACCTGACACGGGGACGGATCACCTACCGCTA
>CAZPMV010000076.1:0-6536 GCA_964587335.1 uncultured Anaerolineales bacterium | reverse complement strand
AGCGCGAGAGGAATTGACGCGCCTGGAAAGGAAGCTAGAGCATCGGCCTGACTTCGGTCTGGGTCAAGGTAGCCCGGATATCTATCAGTGGGAGATGAATCTCGCTCTGCGCAAACGCGTCCTGGCCAAGATCGCTTCCCTGGAAGATGCCCTGAAGAGCCTGGATGAAGGAGACTACGGCATGTGCGAACGCTGTGGCGAACAGATCGAGCCCGAACGGCTGGATATACTGCCGGATACGACACTCTGCATCAGATGTGCACAGAGGATCCGCCACTAGTTGCCAGGGTGAAAGCGGTTCTGAGAAGCTGAAGTTGTCGTGTGTGACACAGTGAGGGGTTTCTGTGTATGAGCGGTGAGACGGAAGGGTCGCATGAGTTGTTCTTGCGACCCTTCCGTCTTTTGCACAGCAGATGCTCGCTGTCAAGGCCGCAGTCGCCAGGCAACAAGGGAGAGACAGAGCTTGCTGGTCTACAGAAAATGCAAGACGATGATCGTCCTTGTCTACCTCATAGCTGTTGTGACCCTCGTCCCGGTTCTCGGAGCGTGTAGCCAAGCGGTCATGCCGTCTCCATCGCCTTCACCAACTCCGCCTGATCCCTTGCCCACGGCTGCCCGCGTGTCGGCCAGGCTGATCCCGTACCCGGTGGCAGGGCGAGAGGAATGCCACCTTTGCCACGGCGCAGGCGAGCCGCACGCCATGCCCGCCGATCACGCAGGCAGCGGCGACGAAACCTGCACCGTCTGCCATGACGTGCAGCCCACGCCCGCCCGGCTGGCTGGGGGCAGCACCGCGGAGATGGGACAGAGCATCTGGCAGGAGAGGGCTGGGCTTTCTTGCCGTAACTGTCACGGCTACCAGGGAGAGGGAGGTTTTGGGCCACCGCTGGCCGACACGAGCCTCGACTTCAATGCTTTCAAGCAGCGCACGCGGTCGCCCCTTGCGGACCTCATGCCGCCCATCGCGACGGCTCCAGACGACCCGGCGATAGAGCAGAGTGGCACTTGGATCAGCGACGACGATTTGCGCCTGGTCCATGCCTGGCTTACCGGTGTGGAGCCTGAGCCCCCCGAACCCACCTCGGAGGCGGTGCTGTCGCCGATCACCCACAGTTTGGATAGTCTAGAAGACTGCCTCTTCTGCCACGACGCCGACAAGGCAATGCCCTTCCCCAACGATCACCAGGGGTGGAGTAACGACACCTGTCTGAGCTGTCACTCTGGACCAGGGGATAAGTAGACAAGTACACAACGTGATGAAGAGCATCTGGCTGCCCCTTGTCTACTTGTTTCCCTGTTTCCTTAGTCTATTTGTCTACTTGTCTACTTTCTGTCTTTTCCACGACCAGGAAGTGACTCAGGGCAAAGGCGCGCAGGGGTGTGCGCTCTAGTGCGTAGGTGATCCGTCGCAGCCAGCGGCCCGACACCGGCCTGCGGGCGACGATGTTGTCGAAACCAGGGTAGATCCGTGTGTAGTGAACGAAACGGGCTGGCAGCCCAGCGAGGAGCCGCTTCAGGTCCCGCCGCGTGTAAGCCCGCACGTGAGGAGCCAGGCGGTTCCGCCAGCGGTTCGGCAGCCAGTTGATGAGCGGCGTGTTGCCGAAGTGGTAGCTGCCCCGCCAGTAGTGGCCGTGGGTCTCGAAAGGATAGAGCCGGTTGGGGCAGAAGAGGAGCAGCCGACCGCCAGGCCGCAGTACGCGTAGCGCCTCGACCAGCGCCTGCTGGTCATCGTCCACATGCTCGATCACTTCGTGGCTGAGGACGACGTCCAGGCTGCCGTCGGCGTAGGGCAACCTTTCGCCAGCGGCAACCTGCAATGCAGCATCGGGCACCTCTGCCTGTGCCTCGGCCACTCGCTCCGGCTCGATGTCCAGTCCGTAGACGTGCGGTGTGAAGTCGCGTAGTGCTCGGACGTACATGCCTACGCCACAGCCGTCGACCAGGACGCGTGCATCGTCCAGTGATGCCCAGCAGCGCATCATCCCCAGCCGTCGTTCCTGTCCTGCCCGCCAGACCAGCGAGGGTACGCCGCGTGTGGCGGCAATATCCTTGTCGAGATGAACTTCGTCCATAGCCAAGTGCGCTCCGCGCCGTCGTCTCTGCTATGACACCTATGATACCACAGACAGAGACACGCGTCAAACTGCCTGTGGAGAACCCTGCGGCTCTTCGCAGAGTTTGGGAAGCCAGACGCGAGGAAGCCCAGGCATGCAGCCTGGGCTTTCCCAACGGAGCGAAGATTATGGTAAGAACACTAGTCTTCTTTGATCCGGATACTCCCTACTTCGGACTGCAGCTTGAGTTTCGCCGTGGGATTCTCGCCCACTGTGCCCTCAATACGTCCGCCGACGAGTTGCTTCCGTCCCTGGACTCCCCTGACATCGAAATCACACGTCACGGCCCCTACATTGCTTTCCGCATCAATCTCGAAGCTACTGTCGGCGGGAAGCGTCAGGGCAATGTCGCCCACATCGCTCCGTATGTCGCAACGCACGCCTTCGCCTAGAACCCCCTCGAAGCGGATGCGAGCCACATCGGTTCGCACCTTCAGACTGTCGCGAACCACGACGTCCTTCAGTTCCACCTGCCCTACGTCAGTGCTGATGTCCACCTGGCCCTCGACCCCTTCAACCACTACGTCGGCGACGTCCGACTGCAGCTTGAGATCGGTCTGTTGAGGTACGGTGATCTCCAGGTCTACGCGGGCACGCTTCTCACGCCAGTCACCTCCCGATTGTCGCAATTGAGGCATGTCCACTTTGATGAGAATACGCTCGTCCCGCTGGATAAGCGACACATCTATTCGATCCAGCGCCCGCTCAGCAGCATCTCTGTCGCCTGCCCAGGCATGCTTTGTCGCCTCAATCTCCACCACAGCGCTCGGTCCAGCGCTGATCTCCACATCGCAGACAGGGCAGTCCACGTCCAGCAGGGGTGTTCCTTCGACAGCAAACTGTTCCCGCACGGTCGCCGTCGCCTCCACGCCCAAGCCGGTGAAGTCGGCCACATCGAGGTCGAAGCCGGCCTCTCGGCTCCACGAGAAGAGCCCAAGACCCAGTCCGCCAACGGTCACGGCGCAGCAACACATCAGCAACAGCACAACAATCACGATGATCCACACAGTCCGACGGCCTTGCATGATTCTTTCCTCCTTTGCTCCTTGGTCAAATGCTTTCGTCTCTCTCTACGCACTGAAACGGAAAAAGTCGCGGGCAACGTGATTCCCTTCACGTTTCATGTTTCAGGTTTCACGTTTTTGCCCCTTGCGGTTGGCACTGCGAAAAGGCCTTCTCTCACTGCTCACGTGCATCTGGGATTACGCTACTTCAACTTCTCCTCCCCACCGAAGTCTCGATACAGCGTCAACCCCGCCAGGACCTCTTCGTCCTGCGGGGTCAGGTTGTCCCGCACGATCTTGACCAGGTAGGTGGCCAGCCCCGGACCGAGCATGAAGCCCTGCCCGCACATCCCCACGGCGTTGATGTAACCCTCCAACTCCTTCACTCGCCCCACGATGGGGAAGCCATCAGGCGTCATGGGGTATAGCCCCCGCCACGTGCGCCGCACTCGGACGTTGGCCAGCCGTGGCATCAAGTCCACCATGCGGCGGGCGATCATGGGCAGGAAGACCGATGTCTCCCTCCGGTCAGTACCCACAAGGGGCGGCTCGGGAGTGATACAGAAGACGATGGGACCAGGTTTGTGCTGGTAGAAGTAGTAATTCCTCGAGCCCTGGTCAGGGCGGACGTCCACCACCATCGGCTCCAGGAAGCGCTCCACCGGCTCAGTTATGCCTGCCTCGTGGCTGTCGGGCACGACGGGCACGTCCAACCGGGCCATACGCGCTACCGCCTTGGCCCACGGCCCGGCTGCGTTGATGACCGTGTTCGTGGCATAGCCTCCCCTGTCTGTGCGCACGCCGACCACCTTGCCGGCGCGGGTGATGATCCCTGTCACCCGCTCGTTAAAGTGGAACTCGGCGCCCCGCTCCGCAGCCCGGGCGTAGAAGGCGTGCGCCGAGCGCAGGGGGGAGGCGCTGCCATCCTCCGGCGAGTACGTACCACCGATCAAGTCGCGTGGGTTCAGCGCCGGAATAGCTTCCAGCAATCCATCTCGATCCAGCCAGCGGATGTTCAGCCCATACGACTGCTGCACCTTGAGAAGGCTCTTGAGTACCTGTTCCTCCCGCTCGCGGTAGGCCACGAAGGAGTATCCACCGCGATACCACTCCAGGTTGTCGCCGTAGCGCTCTTCCCAGGTAGAGAAGACCTCGAGGCTCTTTATGCACACGCGGATCTTGGAAACGTGCGAGTGGGTAGCGCGGATGCCGCCGATGGCCGCCTTATTCGAGCCCTGCCCGGGGCTGGCAAACTGATCAATGACCAGGGGCTTGATCCCAGCCTGGGCTAGAAAGAAAGCTGCCGGACAGCCAATGCTCCCCGCACCGACGATGATGACATCATACACCTTCGTAGTCATACACGCCTCCAACCCCCAATATCCAATCTCCAATACCCATTCTACATCCCTCCCTCATGGATGTCGGTGGCATGCACGACGGCAGCTTCCTCAGGCCGCTCGCCGGTGGACACGCCAGCGAACACACCCAACGGCACTTCGACGAATAGGGGACGCTGCGTGCTCTCCACTAACTGACCCTCCGGAACGCCCTCCTCACGGAAGAGCCGCTTGATGATCGCCGTGCACGTCTTCGCCCCGCAGGCACCCATCCCTGCCCGTGTCAGCGCTTTGATATCGTTCATGTCCCGAATCCCCGCCCGGATCAGCGCCCTGATCTCGCCTGCCGTGACCCTCTCGCAACGGCAAATCATGGCGTCGTCCTGAATGCGGCCCACGTAGTGGCCCAGCGGTTCACCTACGGACTCCTCTTGCACCCGGATGCCAGCGATGCGCTTGGCTATCTCCCTGGGCGCTCTGACCTTGACCAGGTAGGCCCGGTCAGCCATCTTGGGCGCCCGCGCCTTGACCACCTCCACGTTGCCCAGAATGCTGCCCTCGGTGTCCAGCACCGTGACAGCGTCCCCTTCGTGGATGGTCCGACCCAGGAACTCGTAGGGGATCGTGACGGTGGGGTAGTCCCGATCCTTACGATAGTCCACCAGCGTGATGGCCAATCCAGGACAGATGGCCACGCACTTCTGACACCCCGAACATCCCTCGCCCACATATTCCGGCAGGCCGCGAATGTCGTCGCCTCCGATAATGATGCACCTTTGTGGGCAGACGCTCGTGCACGGATTGCAGGGGATCTCCTGGGCGCAGTGCAAGACGGGGAACACCCCATCCTCACGTTCGGGGATGTCCTCGACGACAACCGCACCGGGGCGGGATCTGAGGATCTCGCTGGTGCGGCGCCACTCCGGCGGGATCTCGCCCACGTCCCGGCCCAACGATCTGGCGATCTCCAGCCCGCGGATCCTGCCCGCGAACATCGCCGACGAGGCTTCGGCGATCTCCTCCGCATCGCCCGCCGCGTAGACCGGCAGGCCGAACTCCTTGGCCTTGCGTGTGAGTTCATCTACAGGATCGAGCCCCACGGCGATGAGCACCGTATCGCAAGCGAAGGATTGTTCCGTGCCGGAAACCGGCTGCCAGTTGCGGCCAATCTGGGCGATGGTCACCGACTCCACCTGTACTTGGCCGTTAGCGCCGAGGATGGTATGCGAGGTGTAGATCGGCACGCCGAAACGGGCCAGTTTGTCCTTGTGCACCTTGTAGCCGCTGCAGTCTGGTAATGCTTCACACAGACCCACCACCTCAATGCCTGCTTGCAGGGCGTGGTAGCCAGCGATCAGGCCCACGTTGCCCCCACCGACGATGAACAGTCGCTCGGCCGGACGCACCAGGTCGCGGTTGAGCAGGGTCTGGAAGGCGCCCGCGCCGTAGACGCCAGGAAGGGTGTTGCCTTTGAAGACCAGTGATTTCTCCCGTGCTCCCGTGGCCACCAGCAGCACGTGCGGCTGAACGACCACGTAATGTTGGCCTTGCAGCACGCCCACCTTGCGGTCGGAGAAAACGGCCAGAGCGGTGGTGTCCAGCCACACCTGCACGTTCTCGAAACTGCAAACTTCCTCCTCCAACATCGTGGCGATGTCAATGCCCCGCGTGCCGGCATAGCAGTCCTCGATGGAGCCGAAGAACTTATGGGTCTGGAGCACCAGCTTGCCGCCCAACCGGTGCTTGTCGTCCACAATCAGCGTGCGGACGCCGACCTTGCCCAGTTCGATGGCCGCCGAGAGCCCCGCCGGCCCTCCGCCGATGATCAGGCACTCTACCTCTACCGTTTCGGGAGGCTGCAGCGCCATTCCCCCTTCGACCCCCGGCAGCACTGGCAGCCCTACCATCGGCTCCACCTGCATTGCCTGCTCCACCAGCACCATGCACGATTTCACAGGCAGGCCGTTGGCCACGACCATGCATTGAGCGCATTGCCCATTAGCGCAGAACATGCCTTGCGGCGCGCCGTCCTTGTGGTGTTGGCCGAAGATGCGCACGCCGTTGGCGAACAGGGCCGA
>CAZPMV010000075.1:5512-12702 GCA_964587335.1 uncultured Anaerolineales bacterium | reverse complement strand
GTAGTTACTCCGCGGCGAACACCGACGAGATCTGTTCCAATGCCCAGTCAACGATGTCCTGGGTGATGATCAGCGGCGGCGCAAAGCGGATGATGTGTTCGTGGGTCTCCTTACACAGCAACCCCTTTTCCATCAGCTTTCTGCAGTACTGGCGAGCGCCGCTGGCCTCAGGGAAAAACTCCACTCCGATCATCAACCCCTTGCCCCGGATCTCTTTGATCAGCGGATTGTCGATTTGTCGCAACCCTTGCAGGAAGTAATCCCCCATCCTGGCCGCATTTTCGATCATTCCCTCCTCGACCAGTACCTTCAATGCCGTCCGGGCCACAGCGCAGGCCAGAGGGTTGCCGCCGAAGGTGCTGCCGTGCTCTCCCGGCTGCAGAACGCTCATGACTTCGGTGTTGGAAAGGACCGCCGATACGGGATAGAAACCGCCAGAGAGCGCCTTGCCGATAAGGGTCAAATCGGACTCGATGCCCTCGTGTTCCTCGGCCAGAAGCTTTCCGGTACGGCCCAGGCCGGTCTGAATCTCATCCAGGACCAGCACCACATTATGCTTTTCGCAGATGGCCTTGGCCTCTTGGAGATAGCCTGCCGGCGGTATTATCACGCCGGCCTCGCCCTGGATCGGTTCGACCATGAATCCAACCGTATGGGGTGTGATGGCCTCTTCCAGGGCTTTGGCATCGCCAAAAGGAATGATCTTGAACCCCGGTGCAAAGGGCCCGAATCCGGCGCGGGAGGTTTCGTCGCTGCTAAACCCCACGATGGTAATGGTTCGGCCGTGGAAGTTGTTCCGGCAAACGATGATCTCCGCCTGATCTTCCGGCACGGCTTTGATCTTGTACCCCCATTTGCGAACGATCTTGATGGCGGTCTCCACTGCCTCCGCTCCGCTGTTCATAGGCAGAACCTTATGAGAATTGGTCAGCTCACACACTTCGCGGTAGAAGAGCCCCAGTTGATCGTTGCGGAAAGCACGCGAGGTCAAGGTCAGCTTTTGGGCTTGCTCAATCATCGTCTGCATGATTTTCGGATGGCAGTGCCCTTGGTTGACCGCAGAATAGGCCGAAAGACAATCGAGATACTTCTTGCCATCCACATCCCACACCCAGACGCCCTCGCCGCGGGTCAAGACGACATCCAGCGGTTTGTAATTGTGCGCGCCGAATAGCTCTTCCAATTGGATATACTGCTGTTGGTTCATCAGACCCCCTTATAGTGATGTAACCTCTTCTCCCTCGTGAACCAGGAGTGCCAGATGCCACAATTCTACCACATCCCGTCCATCTCTGCAATGTTGCCAATGGTCATGCCTCGTTATCCCTTCAGTTCATCTTGACAGGGCTGGGTCTTGGCCGCCTTGTTGCCATCACGGAAAAACGTGGTATAATGTCCGGCATGGACAAGGGGGTATCAGGCATCGTGGAAGCGCAACGTCTATCATCCGTCAAGCTGTCCCAGCCGCGCCAGACAGCACAGGTCTGGTTGGCCGATGGCCGGGTCTACGAGGCGCCGGTGGGCACGCCGCTGGAGACGTTCATCCGCGCTGCGGAGCCAGACCAGCCTGTTCCCATTGTCGCCGCCATCGTGGACGGCCAACTGCGCGAACTCACCTACCACGTCGAATCGGACGTGGAGGTCACGCCGCTATCCACTGCCACCAGCGATGGCATGCGCATCTACCGCCGTTCTCTCTCGTTCCTGCTGATCGCGGCCGCCAATGAGCTGTTCCCCAAGGCGCGGGTGATCGTGGACCATTCCGTGCCCTTCGGCGGCTATCACTGCCGCCTGGAAGGACGAAACCCGCTGACCCAGGAGGAGCTGACCCAGCTTGAGGAACGCATGCGGGAAATCGTCGCTGAAGACGCTGCCATTCGCAAGGAACGCATCCCTCTGCACGAGGCCATCGCCCTCTTCCGTGAGCGAGGCGACGACGACAAGATCCGGCTGCTATCCTATCGAAAGAAAGGGTATCTGACGACCTACAAGCTCCGTGGGATCCGGGACTACTTCCACGGTTACATGCTGCCTTCGACCGGCTACCTGCGCTGGTTTGCTCTTCGTGACTATCCGCCCGGCTTCATCCTTCAGTACCCGCGCCAGAGCGAGCCGTTGCGCTTGCAGCCATTCCGCGAGTATCCCAAGCTGGGCGCTGTTTTTCACGAGTACGGTGAATGGATGCGGGTCATCGGTGTGCCGGACGTGGGAGCTTTGAACCAGACTATCGAAGACGGGCGCATTGGCGAGGTCGCCTTGGTGGCCGAAGCGCTGCACGAGCAGCGCATCGCCCGCATCGCCTACGACATCGCCCGACGGCGGGGAGAGAAGCGTCTTGTGCTCATCGCTGGCCCTTCGTCGTCAGGCAAGACCACCTTTGCCAAACGGCTGGCAGTACAACTCGTGGCTAACGGCGTGCATCCTATGGCCTTGGGCTTGGATAATTACTTCGTGGACCGAGAGCACACGCCGCTAGACGAAAACGGTGACTACGACTTCGAGGCACTGAAGACGCTAGACCTGGCGCTGTTCAACGAGCAACTGTTGCAGCTAATGGATGGTCAGGAAGTCATTTTGCCACACTACAACTTCCACTCGGGTAAGAGGGAGCAGGGGGAGACGCTCCGCCTGATGGCGGACCACGTGATCTTGATTGAGGGCATTCATGGCCTGAATCCCGCCCTGGTGCCCCAGGTGCCCGCGGACCGCATCTATCGCATCTACGTCTCGGCCGTGACGCAGCTCAACATTGACCGGCATAACAGGGTGCCCACCACCGACACCCGCCTGATTCGCCGCATTGTGCGCGATGCGACCTCTCGC
The DNA here is from genome assembly GCA_964587335.1 of uncultured Anaerolineales bacterium. Classification (GTDB taxonomy): domain Bacteria; phylum Chloroflexota; class Anaerolineae; order UBA3071; family UBA3071; genus UBA3071. The sequence continues at coordinate 9,879 of CAZPMV010000075.1, read as the reverse complement.
GGCTATTCGGCGCAGGAGACCATCGACCGCTGGGCCAGTGTGCGCCGCGGCGAGAAGCGGAACATCTTCCCCTATCAGGAACACGCCGACGTGATGGTCAACACGGCGTTGGTGTACGAACTGGCTGTGCTCAAGCCTTTCGTCGAGCCTTTGCTGTTGCAGATCGAACGGGGCACGCCCGGATACGTCGAGGCGAAGCGGCTGCTCGCTTTCCTGAAATGGTTCCTACCCTGCAAGCCAGACCTCGTTCCCGACAACTCCATCCTGCGGGAGTTCATCGGCGGCTCCATCTTGCAGGACTTTCGCCCCTGGCAATGGCATAACCAGTAGGCGACGGCATATGGGATCTGCAGCATTGCATCAGTAGAACAAGTGTCGTCTGTGGCTGAATGTGAACGTAGCACCGGCATCGCCTGCTTGTGCCCCGGCGAATGGCGAGAGCAAGATGGCAAAAGCCTTGCTTCCCTATTGGGGAGGCAGGGCTCTCAACTGTGGGCACGTGGGCAGAACTACCGCCGCTTGCGGCGGCGCTTCTCATCTCTATTCTTCAAGAAGATGGACAGCACGATGCTGACCGCACTCACCACCAGCGCGCCGAGCACAGCATCGGGCCAGAAACCTCTGACCCAAAACGCGATGTTGAACTGCTCTGCGAGCCAGGAGGTGAGCAGTAGCATCAGGGCGTTGATGACGATGGTGAACAGTCCCAGGGTGAGGATCTGCAACGGGCAGGTGAGTAGCTTGAGGATGGGTCTGATCAGCGCGTTGACCAGGCCGAAGATGAGGGCCACGATGAGCAGCGCGGGCCAGCCCTCGTAGCCGATGCCCGAAACCAGTTCCGCTGCGGCCCACAACGCCGCGGCGTTGATCAGCCAGCGAATGATGAGACGGGTCATAACCAAACCTCCTTGTTGATTTCAGTTGATCTCAGTTGATCTCAATGTGGAAACCCACGGCGAGCTTCCCAGGCCAGAACAAGCCATGTGATTGTACACGCTTTGTCCCTGATGTGCAAGTACAAGCATCATGATCTACTACGAAGAAAGAGGCAGGAAGTCGCGTCGTGGAGCGCAGCTGCTGATGCGAGCGCTCACTCTCAGGTGCAACGCACTTTGGTTGTGGAATCAAGCCATTCTGAAGCGTGATTCGGTCAAGCGACCGGTCGAATATGGAGCGGATCAAGTGCGTTGCACCCTGCAGTTGAGCGGTCACTTCAGGGGATGCCTTCTTCCCTTTTTGTCAAACTTGTAGTACAATGCCGGAAGAAAGGACAACTCACCCCATGCGGCTCAAGCTGGCGCTCTTCGATCTGGATGGCACGTTGAAGCAGGTACGTGACCCTTATGTCTATCTGCACCGGAGGTTGGGAACCTGGGAGCAATCGCAGGTGTCTTTCCAACTGGGCATGGAAGGCAAGATCCCCTACGCCGAATGGCTGCGGCGAGATGCCGAACTATGGGCCGGCCAGCCTGTGGAGCGTATCATTGCTTTGTTTCGAGCTAATCCCTACATGCCAGGCGCTCACGCAGTACTGTGCGCATTGAAGCAAGCAGGCGTGACCGTGGCGCTGATCAGCACGGGGCTCACCTTGCACGCCGAGTTGGTGCGGGCCGAGTTCGGCCTGGATTACGCCTTCGCCAACGAGGTGCTGGTGGCCGACGGTCACCTGACGGGCAAAGCGGTGGTCCGAGTGCCGGTGGGAGGCAAGGGGGCCATCGCCGATCAGTTGATGGCCGAACTGGGGGTAAGCTCCGATGCGCTGCTGGCCGTCGGCGATACCAGATCGGACATCGCCCTCTTCGAGCGAGCGGGGGTCAGCGTGGCTGTGAATCCTTCGTCCGATGAGATGCGTGCGGCGGCCGACATCGTCCTGGAGGAACCAGATCTGCGGCCTCTGCTGCCGCGGCTGGTGGAATGGCGCCCGGAGTTGAGCGAGAGGTGACCCGTGCTTGCTGAGCTTCACATCCAGAACTTCGCCATCATAGAGGACTTGCATCTGGTCCTTGGCCCTGGCCTCAACGTGCTCACGGGCGAGACCGGCGCGGGCAAGTCTATTATCATCGAATGCGTGAGTCTGCTGCTGGGCGAGCGGGCCGATCAAGAGGTAATCCGCGCTGACGCCAAGCGGGCGCAAGTCGAGGGTGTCTTCATCCCCGAACCCCATGTGACAGAGGCCCTGGCTCCTCTGCTCACCGAGCATGGTTTGGAAGGGGACAACGATGTGCTGATTCTGGCCCGCGAGGTGCGCCGCGGCGGCCGCAGCGTCAGCCGCGTCAATGGGCGGGCGGTATCCTCGCAGTTGTTGCGAGAGATCAGCGAACGGCTGGTGGACATTCACGGTCAGGGGCGACACCTGTCGCTGCTGCGCGTGCGGGAGCACGTCAGTCTCCTCGACCGCTACGCCGGACTGGAAGGACTGCGGGGCGAATTCGCCGAACAGGTGCAGACGCTGCGCCGCGTGCGACAGGAATTGGCGACGCTTCGCCAGGATGAGCGAGAGCTGGCCCGCCGTGTGGACTTGCTCACGTTTCAGGTGAACGATATCAACGCCGCACAGCTTCAGGTGGCGGAGGAAGCGGAGTTGAAGGCCGAACGCAACCGCCTGGCCAACGCCGAGCAGTTGACGCTCCTGGCCGATGAGGTGTGTCAAGCGCTGGAAGAGGGTGGCACGGAGCAGCCGGCAGCCCTTGACCTGTTGGGACAGGCAGCCCAGCAGTTGGACAAACTGGAGCGCATTGATCCCACCCTGCAACCGCTCCGTCAGGAGACGGAAAGCATCACTGAGGCTTTGCAGGAGCTAGCGCGATCACTACGGACCTACCGCGAAGGGATCGAATACTCCCCGCAGAGGCTGGGTCAAGTGGAGGAACGACTGGGGCTGATTTACAGCCTCAAGCGCAAGTATGGCGATTCTATTGCGGAGATCTTGGCTTTCGGTGCTGCGGCGCAGCACGAGCTGGACAGCATCATTCACGCCGAGGAGCGCATCGAGGAGCTGGAAGCAGGAGAGGAGCAACTACTGCGCTCCTTCGGTGAGCTGGGCAAGGAGATCTCGTCGAGACGGCAGGAAGCGGCCGAGCGGCTGGCGGCAGCGGTGGAGACGGAACTGGCGGACCTGCGCATGGCCCGGGCGCGTTTCGGCGTGGCCATCACGCAGGTGGATGATCCGGCAGGCGCCTACGTGGACAGTCGCCGGCTGGCCTTCGATGCCACCGGGCTAGATCGTGTGGAGTTTCTGGTCTCTGCCAACCCTGGTGAGCCGCTGCGGCCTCTGGTCAAGGTCGCTTCCGGTGGCGAGACTTCTCGACTGATGTTGGCTCTCAAGGCCGTCCTCAGCCATGCGGACGCCACGCCAACGCTGATCTTCGACGAGATTGATGCCGGCATCGGCGGTCGTGTGGGAGCCACAGTGGGCAAGAAGCTGTGGCGGCTGACCGCTCCGCCCACGGATGCACCATCTCCCTCACCCAGCCACCAGGTGCTCTGCGTGACCCACTTGCCGCAGCTTGCTGCCTACGGCGATACGCACATTGAGGTGAACAAGCGCATTGTAGGCGAGCGCACCATCACCACAGCAGAACTGATCGAGGGGAAGTCTCGCCTGCAAGAGCTGGCACAGATGCTGGGGGCCGAGACCAAAGCCGGTCGCCAGAGCGTGCAGGAAATGCTGGCCGAAGTGACCAAGGTGAAGAAGTCAGCCGATTGAGCCGATCGAGCGGATGGAGCGGATGGGGGCAGTCAAGAAGATGCGACCGCATCTCTCGCGAGAGAAGTAGAAGCCATGATGCAGAAGCGGTTCATTGAGTATGATGACCTGACATACAGGATCATCGGCGTGGCCATGAACGTGCATAGGGCCTTGGGGCCGGGGTTCTCTGAGGTTGTGTACCAACGAGCCATAGGTGTAGGATTGCAGAGTGCGGGCCTGCAGGCTGAACGAGAGAAACTCATTGAGGTGTTCTATCAGGGTAACGCTGTGGGACAGGGCAGAGTTGACTGTCTGGTCGAAGACGCCATTCTGGTGGAGCTCAAGGCTGTGGAGAGGCTAACCTCCGCTCACGAGGCGCAGGTCATCTCCTACCTGGCGGCATTCGGTCGCGAGGTTGGACTGTTATTGAACTTCGGAGCAGCCAAGTTGGAATACCGGCGCATCATCCCACCGCTGAGTGTTCAGAGAAGCAAGGCCTACCACCATCGTGTCGAAGCATGGAAAGAGCAATGGCAGATGGCCAGAGATCAGCGACAGTAGTGACATGGAGACTCATCCGTTCACTGGTATTTCGGCTCTATCGGCTTCATCGGCTGACCATTATCGGCTCTATCGGCTTCATCGGCTGACCATTGTCGGCTCTATCGGCTTCATCGGC
>CAZPMV010000075.1:0-5412 GCA_964587335.1 uncultured Anaerolineales bacterium | reverse complement strand
ATCGGCTTCATCGGCTGACCATTGTCGGCTCTATCGGCTTCATCGGCTGACCATTGTCGGCTCTATCGGCTTCATCGGCTGACCATTATCGGCTCTATCGGCTTCATCGGCTGACACCATTTAGGAGGGTAAGTTGATCAACGAAGACCGTCTGGTGCAGACATTTCTGGAACTGGTGCGCATTGACAGCCCCAGCGAGCACGAAGAGGCTATCGGCAACGAGCTGGCAGAGCGCTTGGCCGCACTGGGACTCGAGGTGGAACGCGATGCGTCCGGCAATGTTCTCGGTCGCCTCGACAGCGGCAAGCCCGATAGCGACTGGCTGCTGCTCAACGCACACATGGACACCGTGGGCAAAGATCGGGGCATCACACCCGTGATCCGCGACGGCGTGGTTTACTCCGACGGCACGACCATCCTGGGAGCCGACGACAAGTCGGGGGTCGCCATCGTTCTGGAAGTGCTGCAAGTGCTGGAGGAACAGGCGTTGCCGCATAGCCCGCTGGAGGTGCTCTTCACCGTGGAGGAAGAGACCAACCTGGGCCGTGAGGGACGGGTCGACCTGTCTCTCCTGCGAGCGCGACAAGGACTGGTTCTGGACAGCGGCGGCCCCACTGGCTCCTACATCATCAGCGCGCCATCACAGGACAAGCTGGTGGTGACCGTGCACGGCCGCGCTGCGCACGCCGGCGCAGCGCCCGAGAAGGGCATCAACGCCATTCGTGTGGCCGCCGAGGCCATTGCCGCTATGCCCCTGGGCCGCATTGACCACGAGACGACGGCCAACATCGGCGTCATCGAGGGAGGCACAGCCACCAACATCGTGCCCGAGAGGGTGATGATGAAAGGCATGGCCCGCAGCCGCGACGATGCCAAGTTGGAGCGGCAGACAGCAGCTATGGTGCGAGCGCTGGAGGAAGCGGCTGGACGTCACCGGGCCACGCTGGACATTGAGATTGAGCGTGGCTATCACAGCTACCGTGTGGCCGAAGATGCGCCTATCCGTAACAAAGTCGAAGCGGCCATGCGCCGCCTGGGGCTGGAACCGCTGCCCACGGCCAGCGGCGGCGGCTCTGACGCCAACATCCTAAATCACGCTGGCATCCAGAGCGTGCCTCTGACCACTGGCATGACCGATGTGCACACTAAACAGGAGCACATCGCCATCTCCGACATGCTCGCCTGCGCCAAACTGCTGCTGGAAATCGTCCGTGAGTAAGCCCTCTACATTGGAAACCTTGCAAGGAGTGAGTTGATGATCGAATGGCTACAGTCGTTACTGCTATCGCTCGTACCCTGGGGAACGGAGGTCATTATCTGGGTGCAGTCGTGGTCAACACCCTTCCTCGACCGCCTGTTCCACTTAGCCTCTTTCCTGGGGGATGAAGAGTTCTTTCTCATGCTGCTGCCGGTGGTGTACTGGTGCTTGAGCAAGGCCAGCGGGCGTTGGCTGGCATATGCCATGCTCCTCTCTAGCTGCGTCAACAGCTTCATCAAGCACATCTTTCTGATCCCGCGGCCGGCCGACCCTCGCATTAGCATCTTGCGCCCGGCAGATGCTCCATCCTTCCCCAGTGGCCACGCCCAGAACGGTGTCGCCGTCTGGGGCCTCCTGGCCAGCCGCGTGCGCAGGGTGGTCGTCTGGGGGGCGGCCGTTGTGGTCATACTCCTGATCGCTTTCTCCCGCATCTACGTGGGCGTGCACTATCCGCAGGACGTAATCGCCGGGCTGATCCTGGGAGCTATCTTCCTCTGCCTGTTCCTGTGGCTGATGCCGCGGGCAGAACGCTGGCTGGGCCGGCAGCCGCTGACCCTCAAGTTGGCCCTGGCCATCGTCCTACCCATTGCTGGCCTCTTCCTGCACAGCGCTGATCTGAGCGGCCTCTACCCCACTCCGAGTGCGGCCACGACTATGGGCACCATCCTGGGCATGAGCGTGGGCTTCCTGTTCGAGCCGCGCTGGATACGCTTCCGCGTGGATGGCCCCTGGTGGCAGCGCTTGCTGCGCTTCGTCGTGGGCCTGATCGTCGTGCTTATCTTCTGGCAAGGGCTGAAGCTGGTCATCCCGACGGACATAAGCCACGGCCTGGGCATCGCGCTGCGCTTTCTGCGCTACATCTGCACGGGACTGGCCGCCATCCTGCTGGCTCCCTGGCTCTTCGTCAAGCTGCACTTGGCCCAGACCGAATCGCTAGCCGGATAGCGAGTTCAGCCGCTATGGAAGCTGCCAATGGAGTGCGTCGTCTCCGACTCTCCCGCGTCGTCGGAGACGACGCACTCCAGCCACTCGAGGATCTGAGATGACCGAATTGCTGAGAGAGGGCTTGATCATCACCGTCATAGGCATGGGATTGGTCTTCGCTGCCCTGGGGCTGCTCTGGGGCATCATGGCTGGAATGCAGCGGCTCTTCCCTCCAGGAGAGAAACCCTTCGTTAGTTTGTGGCAGCGCTGGCGAGGCCCGGTTGCGGCGCCGGTACCGGAAGAACCGCCGGCAGCACCCCTCGCTGAGGCAAAAGCTGGCCCCACAAGCGCGGAACTGGCCGCCATCATGACCGCGCTGGCATTGTGGCGGGAAGAAGAGGCCGCCGAAGAAGCCATCGGCTGGCGGCTGCCGCCGCTGCTGACCCGCTGGCTGGCCGTGGGCCGCAGCCGCCAACTCCAGTCCTGGTCACCGCGCCGCTAGCTGCAACGCAGGGCGGCCTTCCATAGCCTCCGAACCTCCGGGGAGATGCGACAGATGGCCCAAGACCTGTACGAGGATTTCGCCGAGCGGTACGATCTGTTCTTCGACGAGTTTGGTCGGCACGACCCTGTCTACGTTGAGTTCTTTCGCACGCTTTTTGCCGAGCATCAGGTCCAGAGAGTATTGGACTGTGCCTGCGGAACAGGGCAAGATCTTCACCTGTTTCACTCCCTCGGGTGTGAGGTCTATGGGTCTGACATCTCAGACGCCATGCTCACTCAAGCACGAAAGAACCTCCCTGTCTGCGGCGTCAATGTATCCCTCAGGAGAGCGGATTTCCGCGAACTGCATCACCATTTCTACCTTCAGTTTGATGCCCTGGTCTGCCTGTCCACTTCGCTGCCCCATCTCTTGGAAGAAGCCAAGGTCGTTCGGGCGTTGACCAGTATGCGCAAGGTATTGCGAGATGGGGGGATTCTGGTATTGGACCAGGGCATGTGCGACAAACAGCTCAGAGAAAGGCCACGTTTCATCCCTGTTATCAGCCGCAGTGGTTTCTCCAGGCTATTTGTGATGGACTACCTCGACGAGACCCTGCAAATCAACGTCCTCGACTTGTGGCACAGCGAGGATGAGCAGGACTTCAAGGTGTTCAGCGTCGAGTATCTGATGATCCGACGGGATGATTATGAGAGGCTGTTGACTGAGGCAGGATACAGGGATAGGCATTACTATGGCACCTATCGTTTTGACCCGTACGATGAGGAGCACAGCAACCGCCTCATTGTTGTTGCGCGCAAGTGACCCAAAGATGTGGGAAGAGCGGCCGATACGATAGCAGATTGGATGACTGAAACGGGTGGGTTATGGGTCAAGTAGGAGGCATGATGCATGACCTGTGATCCGTGACGGTTACGAATCACGCATCACGTTGCACGGCAAGTCTGCAGTCGGCTGGGACGTAGACGACGTATCGCGCAAGTGTACGAGAGGAGCGCTGAGACCGCATGCGCATTTATCGGATCACTGTCAACGGTAGGACGTACCAGGTCGAACTGGACGATCCCAATGCTTCTCCCGTGAGCGTGCGGGTGGACGGCAAGCCCTTTGTGGTGTACGTGGAATGGGAAGGAGTCGACGACGAGGCCACGGTGACACCGGAGATCAGGCCGCCCCAACCAAACGAGCCTCTGCCTGCCCCGTCGGCCAAGCCACCCAAGAGCGTCTCGCAGCCGCACATCCGCGAGGATGACGCTGCAACAATCGACACCCTCACCGCGCCCATGCCAGGCACTATCCTCTCCATCGCTGTGGGAGAGGGGGATCGCCTGCAACGAGGCCAGGAGATATGCGTCCTGGAGGCAATGAAGATGAAAAACAGCATTAAATCATCCCGCGAAGGCGCCATCGCTGAAGTGATGGTGAGCGCCGGGGTGACAGTAGCCTACGGCGATCCGCTGGTGCGCTTCGAGTGAGGGACTAGATATGGGCTGGCACAATCTTCTGGATCTGCTCTCCGGCCTGAGCCATCTCACCTGGGGCCATCTGGTGATGATGGCGACAGGCGGGCTGCTCATCTACCTGGCCATCGCCAAGGAGTACGAGCCGATGCTGCTGCTACCCATCGGCGCTGGCTGCATCCTGGCCAACATCCCCGGCACCGGCATGCTGGACGACAACGGCATCTTCGGCATTCTGATGAAGGCGGGCGTGGACACTGAACTCTTCCCGCTACTCATCTTCGTGGGCATCGGGGCCATGACCGACTTCGGACCATTGCTGGGAAACCCCCGCATGGTGCTGTTGGGTGCGGCAGGACAGTTCGGCATCTTCGGCACGCTGCTGTTGGCGCTGCTGCTGAAGTTCAACATGAACCAGGCAGCCAGCATCGGCATCATCGGCGCTATTGACGGCCCCACCTCCATCTACGTCTCCAGCGTCCTGGCCCCCGACCTGATGGGTCCTATCTCCGTCGCCGCCTACTCGTACATGAGCCTGGTGCCCATCATCCAGCCGCCTATCATGCGGTTGCTCACCACCCGCCAGGAGCGGCTGATCCGCATGGACTACACCTCGCGGTCGATCTCCAAACTCACCCGCGTCCTCTTCCCCATCGCCGTCACGCTGCTCACCGGGCTGCTGGTGCCCAAGGCGGCGCCCCTCATCGGCATGTTGATGCTGGGCAACCTGCTGAGGGAATCGGGCGTGGTGGAGCGGCTGGTCGGCGCCTCGTCCAACGAGATCGCCAACGTGGTCACCCTCCTGCTGGGCCTCACCATCGGCTCAACGATGACCGCGGAGCGTTTCCTGCGCCTGGACACGCTGCTCATCATGATCCTGGGCATCGTGGCCTTCGCCCTGGACACGGCCGCCGGGCTGCTCTTCGGCAAGCTCCTCAACGTCCTCACCGGCGGCAAGTTCAACCCGCTCATCGGCGCGGCAGGCATCAGTGCCTTCCCCATGTCCGCCCGCGTGGTACAGCGGGTGGGACAGGAGGAGGACTTCAACAATTTCCTGCTCATGCATGCCATGGGCGCCAACACCGCCGGGCAGATCGGTTCGGTGATGGCGGGGGGCGTGGTGCTGGCGTTGCTGGCGCGGTAGTGGATAGTTGCTGGTGACTGGAAATTGGAGATTAGAGATTGGGGATTGGCGATTAGAGATTAGAGATTGGAGATTGGTGATCAGGAGGCTGCTTCCAGATCACTGATCACCGGGTCCTGATCAC
>CAZPMV010000074.1:8460-12809 GCA_964587335.1 uncultured Anaerolineales bacterium | reverse complement strand
TCGGTGTTCAAGACGATCTCATCGGGAGTGAGGATCTCCAACTGCATCGTCTTACTCATGCTTTCGCTCCCGCTTGGGCAACACGCCGTCGATGTCGCCGGTCATGTAGAAAGCCTGTTCCGGGACGTCGTCCAACTCGCCGTCAACGATCATCTTGAAGCCTCTTACCGTCTCTTCGAGAGGCACAAAGACCCCCTCTTGTCCGGTGAATACCTCGGAGACAAAGAAGGGTTGGGTGAGGAACCGCTGTATCTTGCGCGCGCGCCACACCAGCAGTCGGTCTTCTTCGGCCAGTTCCTCGATGCCCAGGATGGCGATCACGTCGCGCAGTTCTTTGTAGCGGGCCAATATCTCACGCACGCGCGTCGCCACCCGATAGTGCTTCTCGCCAACGACGCGCGGGTCGAGAAGGCGCGAATTCGATTCCAACGGATCAACAGCCGGATAGAAGCCCTGGCTGGCCATTTGGCGCGAAAGCACCACCGTGGCGTCAAGATGTGCAAAGGTCGAGGCAGGCGCCGGGTCGGTCAGATCGTCGGCCGGCACATAGATTGCTTGAACAGAGGTGATGGCGGCCTCGGATGTAGAGACGATGCGTTCCTCCAGCGCGCCCACCTCGGTGGCCAATGTGGGCTGGTAGCCGACGGCACTGGTCAGGCGTCCCAGCAGGGCCGACACTTCGCCGCCGGCCTGGATGTAGCGAAAGACGTTGTCAACGAAGAACAATACATCCCGATGCTCGACGTCGCGAAAGTACTCGGCCATGGTCAGGGCCGTGAACGCTGCCCGGAAGCGTGCCCCCGGCGGCTCGTTCATCTCCCCAAAGACCAGCACAGCGTCTTCAAGCACGCCCGTGCGCTTCATCTGCAAGTAGAGTTCGTTGCCCTCACGAGTGCGCTCGCCCACGCCGGCAAAGACCGAAACGCCCCGGTGTTCGGCCGAGGTGTGGCGAATCAGTTCCATAATCAGCATCGTCTTGCCCACCCCGGCGCCGCCCAGCAAACCGATCTTGCCGCCGCGCACGTAAGGGGCCAGCAAATCAATGACCTTCAGCCCTGTGACGAAAACCTCCGTTGAGGGCTGCTGTTGGACGAAAGGGGGCGCCGGTTGGTGGATGCTCCGCACCTGCGTCTCACCCAGGACTGGCCCTTCGTCTATCGGCTGGCCCAACACGTTGAACACACGCCCCAGCGTCTCCCTCCCCACCGGCACCAGTATCTGAGCACCGGTGTCCTCAACCATCATATCGCGGCACAGCCCGGCCGTTGATTCCATCGCAATGCCACGCACCGTACGACGGTCGAGATGCTGCAGGACCTCAATGGTGACGCTGTGTTGGCTGTCACCAACGACTAACGCACTTAACAAAGCTGGCAACTCGCCACCCGCGAAAGAGACGTCTACCACCGGGCCGATGATGCGCACGATGGTGCCAAGCCTGGGTTGTGGCGTATTCCCCAGCACCGTCTGTTCTACAGCGGTGCGTCCCAGTTGCATGCTCATAGAGTTCCCGTCAGGGCAGTGTGAATGCCTCGCGCAGCGCACGGACGGCTTCGTCCAGGCGCTGGGCCTCGATCACGCAAGTGATGGTCGAGAGAGAGGTACTGATGGCGCGGATGTTGATATTGCAGTCGCCCAGCGTTTTGCACATGTGGCTGGCGACACCACGCTGTTCGCGGAAATCAAGGCCGAAGAGACTCACCGACGCCACTTCAGGGTCGCTGGTGACGGCTTTCCCTCCGACTCCCTCCCGTATGCGCTCGACCACCGTCAATGCCTCACTCAGGTCATCCCGATCCACGCACAGGACGATGTGAGCCATTTCACCCAGATCAATCAGGTGCACGATGAATTCGACGCTGATTCCTTGGTCGCTCAACGCAGAGAAGAGCCTGCCTCCCACGCCTGGGTGTGATGGGATGTCCATTATCCCTATCATTGCCAGATGGTCATGCTGGATCAGACCACCGGCCTGGAGTTTGCCGTTAGTCACCGTTCTACCTCCACATCCTTTCGTTCCTTTCGTGTCTTCATACATGGTGGGACAAAGTGGATTGGCATAAGAGACAATCGGGAGCGCAGCAGGCGGGCATAGAAGTCATCCCCTACTCTGACGTACCTGTCGCCTCAGCCGCTATCCGTTGCGCGCATTCGGCCAGTTCGCGAATGCGACACGCTTCTGCTGAAAGGCCTTGGGCGCGGTGCATATGCTCGAAGGCCTGGCTGTACAGCGAGGTGGCCTGCCCCCAGTCGTGAGTGAACTCAGCGATACGGGCCGCCTGCTCCAATGCCAGCGCAGCCAACTCCCACTTGCCCTCCCTGACGTACTGTTCAGCCGCCTGCTCCAGATCTGCCGGGCGTTGCTTGGGCAATGGGCGCTCAGGCTCGCCCAGGACGCGCTCGATGGTGGGCAGCAGAAGATCATACCAATTCGACTTGGGCAAGAACTCGTAGAATCCCAACTGCGCAGCGCGAGCCTCACTCTCCAGCGAGGCATAGCCCGTGAACATGATCACCCGTATAGAAGGCTGCAACTGGCGCAGCATCGCCGCCACCTGAAAGCCATCCAGGTCCGGCATCTTCATGTCCAACAGGGCCACATCGCCATCCACCTTCCGCGCCTGATCGAGCGCCTCTCGGGCACTGCCGGCCGCGACTACGACATACCCTGCCCCTTCCAGATAGCCCTTCAAGCTCTCGAGCGCAAGGGGATCATCATCCATCACGAATACTGTTCTCGGCATTGTCATTTCTCCTTATCTGTTCATTCTGAATCCTGAGGCAGTTCCGAAACCGGCAGCCTCACGGTGACCATCGTCCCTTCTCCCACACTACTCCTCACTTCAACACGACCACCATGGTTTTCGATGTTCTTGCGTGCCACGTAAAGTCCCAGCCCACTCCCCTTTTGCCCGTTGGGCCAGACCGAGAAACCTATACCAAAGATCTTCCCCATCGCCCGTGACGGGATGCCTACCCCGGTGTCCTCGACGTCAACAACGATCCAGTCATCCCCTTCCTGTCGCGTGCGCAAAGCTAGCATTCCCCCGTCTGTCATGGCCCGCCCCGCGTTAACCAGCAAGTTGTGAAAAGCTCGCTCCAATTGCGCCCGGCTGCCTCGCACCGGAGGAATGGCCTCATCACACTGCTGCTTTATCGTCACCGCTGGATGTCCATAACTGAACTCCTGCGCCAATCTGCCCAACAGGCGAGGGAGGTCAATTGCCTCCCAACGCCAAAGCTCGCTGCTATCCAACGCTACGGCCACGTGGCCCAGATCGTCAGCCAGCCTCTTGATACGGGCCAGTATCTGACGGATGACCTCGATGGAGCGTCGCCCTTCCTCGCTTTCTTTCACCAGCTCGGCCAGAGCCTGCACCCGTTGGGTAAGCACGAAGTACGTTGTGCCGCCCATGTCATGGCCCACCTCGCGGGCCAGGAGGCGCAATTCATCCTCAGCCTGCCGCTTGCGTCGTCGCAGTTCCTGCCACTCAAAGCCCCGCTCAATGCGGACGATCCACTGATCCAACGGTTCGGATTTGTTCACAAAATCCTTTGCCCCACCCCGCATTGCCTCGACCACGTTCTCATACACACCGTAGGCGCTGAGCATGATGACGTAGATGCTATCCAGCAGATGCTTCTGGTCCAGGAGACGCAGCAATTCCATGCCATCTATGTCCGGCATGTTGATGTCCAGCAGCACTACCTCGTAGCGGCGTTCTTCCAATTTGGCTAGCGCCTCGGTCCCACCCGAGGCTGCCTCGACCGTCCAGTCCCGAACCGCGGAGGCGAAACCTCTGAGAAAGGCAACTGCCTCCTCGCGGAAAAGGGGTTCATCGTCCACGACCAGGATCGTTCTCTGCTCCACGCTCATGGCTCCCTACCCAGTGGCAGATCGAGCACAAAGCACACGGTCCTGCTAGATAGGCTCCAGGTGAGAGAGCCCCCATATTGAGTCTCCACCGTCTCCCGTGCCAGAGCCCACTCAAAATGCAGCGGCGACACCTCTTCAGCAGTGCCAGCCGTGGACCCGATGATGGATGACACCTGCTCAACCATCCCTGCTCCCGCGGCATAGACCTCCGAACGCACATATCGGCCGTCTTCGCTCACCACTGTGCGCACCTCAAAGCTCCCTCCCTGCCCTCCAAAGGCTTCCATCGTCAGGCGAAACAGGGTTACCAGGACGCCAAACAGCTCGTTGGGCTCGATGAACAACAGAGGCAAGTCCCCACAGGTGACGCGAACTTCCACACCGCGGCGGCGGCGCTCTGCTGTCAGCCAGATGAGCGCCTCGCGCACCACGTCATTCCACTGCGTCATCGTCCTGACGAAGCCAATGCGCT
>CAZPMV010000074.1:0-8360 GCA_964587335.1 uncultured Anaerolineales bacterium | reverse complement strand
GCCTCGCGCACCACGTCATTCCACTGCGTCATCGTCCTGACGAAGCCAATGCGCTGTGAGAACTTGAGCAGGCCCAAGAACTTGCTGCTCACCTCGTCCAGATTGGTTTCGACGAGATCCAGACGCCTGGTGAGGCGGGAAGCCAGGCTAGCTGCACTCTCGTCGCGGTCCAGTCCCTGCAGCTCGCCGCGCAGGTTGCTTGCAGCAAGGCGGGCCACAGCTAGCGGATTGGCCGCCTCGTGGCGCATGCGTTGGGCCACGGTGCCAAAGGAGGCCACCCGTTGCATCCGCATGGCAGTCACACCTACGTCGCCCAGGGTCTTCAGATAGCGAGCGCCCTCCAGCACAGCACAGATCGCTGTCGAAAGCAAGCGCAGGTATTCCTCGTCATTGTGGGTAAACCAATCGCGGTGGCCGGGACCACTCGGGATCTTGTTGATGACTTCAAGGGTACCGTGGACCTCGTTGCCCAATCGCAGGGGGATACCGAGAAACGAGCGATAGGCCCCCGAAGGGAGATGCGAGCCAACCTCTGTGATGCATGGATCGTCCCAACCCGCCAGGACAGCGGCCTCGCGCAACTGAAGGGGGGCTTCGGTACTGATGATGTGACCCGTCAGACCCTCACCCACTTTGTGTGCTAGCGTACCGACCAGCCCCTCGGGCAGGCCACTGGCCGCTCGTAGCACCACGTGGCTGCTGTTCACCTCATCTCGCAGATAGATCTGGCACGCCTCCGTGCGAAAGCCCTTCCTGACCCGTGTCACCACGGCTTGCAGCATTTCGCCGACAGGACGCCGCGGGTCCAGTTCCGCGCCGATGTCCAACAACAATCGGAAGTAACGGGCTCGACGCTTCTCCCGCTCGTAGCGCTGAGAGTTCTCGATGGCGATGCGTACCATGCCCGCCATGTGGCTCAATAGCCGCTCATCGTGTTCGTCGAATTGCTGCCCCTCCCCACCCCCAGAGACGCGCAGCACGCCGAGAACCACAGTCCCTTCCTTGGCCAGTATAGGCACGGCCAGATAGGCCAGGCCGACCTCGGCGTGGATCTCGGAGTATTTCTTGCTCCAGACCAGATCCTTGGCGATGCCTCGCAATTCCTCGTTGTCCCTGACGTTGGCGATACGCAAGGCATGGCCATGTTTGACGATCCAGCCGGTCAGCCCTTCTCCCGGAGCGTACTCTATCCGCTCCGCGGGCATTTTCATGCTCTCCACAAGGCCCGTGGTGCCGCGCAAGACGTAGCGACCGGTGATGTCGTCGCGCAGGAATATGGACGAACCGCCAGCATCGAGCCTGTCGCGAGCGTAGCGCACAACCAGCGCCATCAGACGATCGCGATCCAACTCGCCGTAGATTTCCAGCAGTTCCTGGTCGAATCCGAGCATCTCACTCCCTGCCTACTGGAACAGGTCTAGACCGTATTGGATGAACAGTGGCAACAAGGTAATGGACATGATGTTCTGCAACTTGACCAGGATGTGCAAAGATGGCCCGGCAGTGTCCTTGAGAGGGTCGCCAAAGGTGTCACCGATCACAGCAGCGGCGTGAGCATCGCTGCCCTTTCCACCGTAGAGCCCCCCCTCGATCAACTTCTTGGCGTTATCTAAGGTCCCACCGGCGTTAAACAGGGCCTTTGACAACGCCGCAGACGAGGCCTTAACGCCAATCAGATAAGCCGCCAAGGCCCAGACCCCCATGGTGAAACCGACTATGATGGGGATAACCATCGAGATAACGGTAGGCAGCAACATCTTCCGCAGAGCATTGGCCGTCGCTAGGTCCACACAGCGAGAGTAGTCCGGAGTGGCTTTCCCTTCCATCAACCCCCGAATCTCGCGGAACTGGCGGCGCACCTCCTCGACTATCTTGAAGGCACCGTCGTTGACAGCCCGCAAGGTCAGCGCCGAGAACAGGTAGGGAGTGGCGATGCCAAAGAACAAGCCACAAATGTTCAATGGATTGGTTAAGTTAACCCAGAAATCGTTGAGGTTGCTCAACTGGATGCCTTGTAGCCGAGCGATCTCAAATAGATAGGCGAACAGGATCACCAGACTGCCCATCGTCGCACAGCTCATCGCGTACCCCTTGGCCAGGGCCTTGGTCACGTTGCCCACAGCGTCCAGAGCGTCGCCGGCCTTTCGAGTCTCCCCACTCAAATCAGCCATCTGGCTGATGCCGGCCGAGTTGTCGGCGATGGGACCGAAGGCATCGCCAGCCATGATGATCCCCTGCATCTCCGCGATGCCTATAGTGGCGGCGGCGATGCAGTAGATTCCTTCCAATCCCCCACCACCTATGAGCCAGGAGAGGAGTACGATGGCCCCAAGAATGTACTCAGCCCACACTGTGCTCTCCATACCGTAGGAGAACCCCGTCAGGATGCCCAGCGCCGGGCCACTCTGAGCATAGCGAGCGGTCTCACGCACGGGTCTCCCATGAGCACCAGTATAGTACTGGACAACGGCCACGATCGCTAGGGTCCCCACCATCCCCAGGACTTGAGCATAGAAGAGGCTCATGTCCTGCATAATCCAGCGCGCAACCCCGTAGAAGAAAACCAGGCAGGTGAGAGCAGTGGCCAACAAACCAATGTTGACCGCTCTCGTTGGGCTTCCCTCATCTCGCCCACGCACCAGAAACACACCAACCAAGGTGGCCAGCACCCCAATCGCGCGCGCAATGAGAGGAAACATGACCCCAGCCCAACCGTACCGGCTGAAGAAGAAAGGGGAAGCGGCGATGATCATGGCAGTGATCACATTATCTGCGCCCGACTCGAAGAGGTCGGCACCCCGGCCAGCGCAATCGCCGACATTATCTCCCACCAAATCGGCAATGACCGCCGCGTTGCGGGGGTCATCCTCAGGAATACCGGCCTCGACCTTGCCCACCAAGTCGGCTCCGATGTCGGCGGCTTTGGTGTAGATGCCACCGCCCAACTGGGCGAAGAGTGCCGAGAGGCTGGCCCCAAAACCGAAGCCGACCAGCATACTCACCCCTTCTGGGTCATCCGGCCCCAGTCCGAAGATCGACATGAGCAACACGATGCCCAGCAGGTTCAGGGAGACAATGGAGAGCCCCATGACCGAGCCTCCCCGGAAGGCGACGGTCAAGGCTCTACCAGCCGAAGTCCGGGCCGCGTTGGAGGTGCGCACGTTGGCCCGCGTGGCTACGTTCATGCCGATGAAGACGGCCAGCAGCGAGAAGACGGCTCCCATAACGAAGCCGAAGGCGATCTGCCACTGCAGGAAGATCAGCAGCAGCACCGCGATGCCGGCGATGAAGTAGGCGATGGTCTGGAACTCCCGCCGCAGGAAAGCGTTCGCCCCCTCTTGGATGAAGGAAGCGATCTCGCGCATGCGAGCAGTGCCAGAATCTTGCTTGATGACCCACCAAGCGAAGATGCCGACGAAGATCATGCCGACGATGCCAGCCAGGGGTATAAGGAAATTGATGATGACTAGGCTCATCTGCAGTCAGTTCTCCGCTCTTGAGAAAAGAAGAGTGATGTGGCTTTGCCGATTCGTTCTCAGGTACGGCGGAGCCTGCACATACGATGCACAGTATATGCGAGTCCCAACGTTCCGTCAAATAGGCAATGCAAGCTACTGGTAGGGGCGAAGCGTGCTTCGCCCCTTGAACGGCGGGGGAAAAGGGTAGCCGTGGCCTCCCCTACATCCCGACCATCCCGAGCTCCGCGAGCTTCTCCTGCCGAGGCATGCCCGTCTCCGAATCCCAGCCCCGCACCTCATAGACCATCCCCAGCAGCCGTTCGAAGTCTGGCACGTAACCTTCGGTGCCGCCATCTTCCAGCTTCTGCAGCACCAGTCTGGGCAGTCGGTCGTTGGCCCGCGTGAGCCCCAGGCGGCGGTTCAGACAGCGCTTGAGATTGGAGACACGTTCTCCCATCACCGCCAGGTCCTCGGCTGTCAGCGACCAACCGGTGGCCCCGTTGAGCATCCCCAGCACATGCTCCAGCGGCGGGTTCTCGAAGTGGCACATGATCATGCTATTGGTCAGCGCACGCCAATCCATGCTCCGCACCGCCGCCGTCACCTCGGCCAGCGTCTCGCCCTGGCGCTCGGCGGAGACCACGCCCAGTTCGGGCACCCACTGCCCCTGCTGCGACATGTAGGTGTCCCCCTGCATGTGGCAAGCCCCGCGTGGCGAGGTGGCGTAGACCAGCCCCTGCCCGCTGAAGGCCCGTGGATCGTGCATGGGCAACTCCAAGCCATTGACCTGCACCGCCAACTCTTCGACACCGAAGTGGCGCCCCACAGCACGGGAACCTTCCGCCAGCAGATCGCCGCAGCCCTGGCGACGGGCGATCATCTGGACGAGTTGGATGGCTGGCTCCAGGTCGCCCCAGCGCAGCACCAGCCCTCCTGTCTCCATCTCCCCGATGATCCCCTGATCGAAAAGGTAATAGGCGAAAGCGATGGTGCTCCCGGTGCTGATAGTGTCCAGCCCATAGACGTTGCACAGATGCCCGGCATAGGCTACCTTCTCCAGATCGTCGCACAGGAGCAGGTTGCCGAAGGTGGCCACCGTCTCGTACTCCGGCCCATCCACTCTGGACAGCCCGTAGCGCTCCAGCTTCGTCTCCCGCCCGCAGGCGATGGGGCAGCGATAGCAGGCCCGCGGGCGCACGAAGATGCTTTCCACCATCGCTGTCGCCGTCAGCTTCTCAGCAGGCTCCCACTCCCCCTGCGTGAAGTAGCGATGGGGCACACTGCCATACATGATGGCCATATCCATCCAGAAATTGGAGCCACCCAGACGCATCATCTGTGTCTGGATGTCCTCCGTGACAATGTCCCATGCTTGCTGTCGAGCGGCATTGAAAGCTTCCGCATCGGCCAGGGGCACCTGCGCTGTGCCACGCACGGCGATACCCTTCAGGTTCTTGGAGCCCATGACGGTACCCATGCCCGTGCGCGCGGCGGCGCGGCCGTGATCGTTCATCACCGCGGCGTACTTGACCAGATTCTCGCCGCCAGGCCCGATGCAGGCCACCCGCGCCCGCGGCTCACCCAACTCCTGACGGATCAGTTCCTGGGTGGCGTAGCTATCCTGACCCCACAGATGCACCGCAGACTGCAGTGACGCCTCTCCTTCGACGATGCTCAGATAGACCGGCTGCTCGGAGCGGCCGGTGAAAAGGATGCCGTCGTAACCAGCAAAGCGCAGTTCCGGCCCGAAGAAACCGCCGCTGTTCGATTCGCCCCACAGTCCCGTGAGCGGCGAGCGGGCGCACACCTCGTAGCGACCGCAGGCGGGAGCCGTCGTGCCCACCAGCGGGCCGGTGAGGAAGAGAAGCGGATTCTCCGGCCCCAGAGGGTCCGTATCCGCATCCAGAAGGTCATAGAGGACGCGGGCGGCCAGGCCACTGCCGCCCATGTAGAGACGAGCATACTCCTCGTTGAGGGGTTCATCTTCCACGGCGCCACGTGTAAGGTCAACGCGCAGCAGTTTGCCCATGTAGCCGTTCATATCATACACTCCTAGAAATCCACCGATTGGCCCTCGTAGGCGCAGCGGTAGAGACGGATGATTTCATCGTGCGTGGGCATACGCAGGCTGGTGATGGTGTAGACGTCCAACTCGGCGTTGGTCGCCAACCTCTCCATGTTTGCCTCCAGTTCCTCGCGGCCAACCCCCAGTTCCTGCAACGTCAGTGGCTGTTCCACTTGGCGCATGAGGTCGCGGATGGCCGCCACCAGGCTGGCAGCGCCCTGTTCCTCAGTCTCCGCCGGCAACCCCAGGAAGTGGGCGATTTCGCCGTAGCGGGTAGGTATCATGGTCGGGCCGCGGGCGATGAACTCGATGGAATAGGGCAGGAAGAGGGCCACAGCGCGGCCGTGAGGCGTGTGAAACATGCCGCCCAGCGCGTGGCCCATGCTGTGGGCCAGGGCGACCATGGAGTTGCCGAAGCCCATGCCAGCGAGGGTAGCAGCGTTGTGCATTTTCTCCCGCGCCTCGGCGTCGCCGCCATCGGTATAGGCCCGCCGCAGATACTTGAACACCAACTCTGTCGCCTTGAGGCACGGCCCATCGCAGAAATCGTTGGCCCAACTGTTGGTGTATCCCTCGATAGCGTGCGACAGTGCGTCCAGGCCCGTATCGGCGGTGAGGCGGGGCGGCAGGTTGGCAGTGAAAAGGGGATCCACGATGGCCATGTCCGGCAAGTTCTCCCGCGAGCCAAGCCCCAGCTTGCGCTGCTCGGCGGTGTCGGTGAGCACGATGGCCCACGTCGCCTCGGCGCCCGTGCCGCTGGTGGTGGGGATGGCGATCAAACGCGCCTTTTGGCGCAGCCCCAGCCGCTCGATGGGATTGATGCCGTCGGGCGTGAGATCGGGCCGCTCGTAGAGCACCCAGATGCCCTTGGCGGCATCCATACAGGAACCGCCCCCCAGGCCGATGATCCAGTCCGGCTCGAAAGCCAACGCCGCTGCTGCGCCTCGCTGCACCGTCTGCAGCGCCGGGTCTGGTTCAACCTCCGCCCACACCTGACATTCCAGACCAGCCTTTTCCAACCGCTGCCGCACCAGATCCACGAAGCCAAGGGCCTCAATGTTGGCATCGGTGACCAGAAAAGCCCGCTGTCCCTGGACCTCCTCCAGATAGTCCAGCGCGCCCGGCCCGAAGATAATCTCAGGACTGTTGAAAAACCACATCTTGACCTCCTATTCTGCAGCCACTGTAGGGGCGACCGGCCGGTCGCCCCTACGAACCACGCATCGCGTGGTTCGCCGGTGATCATGCTCCACGTTTGTCCATGTTCGTCCGCGTCCTCTAGTAATTCTCCTCTCGTCCCATGACCATCAGCGCCAGCGCCAGTGCCTCGCCCGCCTCCTCCAGACGCTCCGCCGAAATGGTCTCCAGCGTATCGGACGACCGATGGCTGGTCTCCCCCCAGCCCACCATGCTCAAGGTGATGTTCGGCGCCTCGGAAGCGCTGTCCATGATACCTCCCTCTTCGAAGACCAGGTTCATGTCCAGCCTCTCACCGCTGCGCTGCGTGCGCACGCCGCTGCTGCGGGCAGCATCCTCGAAGACGCGGATCAGCCGCTGGCTGCCGCCCGCCGAGATCTCCATCACTGGCTCCGTGCCGTAACCCAGACCGCGCAGGTAGACCAACGCGTCGATCTTGAAACTGGTGAAACCAGTCTTGGCCTCGAGGAACTTGGTCGGCCGTATCTGCTCGCCCAATGCCAACCCATGAGGCGTTCCCTCGCCAGCATAGGCGACGAACAGAAACGTCCTGTTGGGCACGTACTCCTGCTCTTGCAGCGTGCGGATGGCCTCCAGCATCACCGCCACGCCGCTGGCATTGTCGTTGGCCCCAGGGTACACGGTGCCGGTGGGGCCGATGCCCACGCCGTCGTACTGGGCCAGCACCATGATCAATTGGTTGTCCATCTGGGCTTGAGGGACATGGGTACTCTCAATCTTGCCTTTAAGGCCCGGTAGATGGCCGATGACGTGTCGCACTGGCACTCTTTCGTGCAAGGCGCCCGTGACCTCCGACGAGACCTCAACGGTTGTCGGTAGCATGGCGATCTCATCCTGTCCCAGTGCCTCTTCGACCTGGCGCAGGCTCTCCACCGTCTGCCCTGTGTCTGCCAGCAGCCGGTTGGCCAGGTCTTCGCTGATCCAGAACGCTGGTGACCACCACGACTGGCTATCGTAGCCAGGCAGCATCTGCCGCCGCGCCAGCTTGGCCTTTTCGTCGGCAACAACGAGACTGCCGCGGCTGCCGAGGTATCGCCGGTACTCGATCAGGTACTCATCCGAAAGCAAGAGCAGCACGTCATCGCCTGTATCCAGATCCTCCAACGCCGTGTAGGTGCGAAAGAGAGCCCCACGCTGCAGCATCTGGCCCAGGCCAAGCCAGCGCACCTGACCCTCAGTCTGGCCCAGATTGCTATATCCTCCCTGGAACTCCACGAAATCCTGGCGATAGACGGGAAGTGGCCCGCCGTCGTGCACTTCCAGCTTCGGCGCCGCATCCAGCACCGTGAAGCCGTAGGGCTTGGTCTGGAAATAGGTATGTGCTTCGCCGCCCACCTGCAACCCGAAAGCTTCGTACTGCCCTGCGATGTAGTCAGCCGCCGCATCCTGGCCCAGTGAGCCCGGTCCACGTCCCTCCAACGCAGGATCCGTCAACACCTCCACGTGCGCCAGCGCCCTTTGACCGTCGAAGGCCTCCGCATACTGCCGGTAGTAGGTGCTGGGTCCCACATAGTGCCCCGCCCACTGAATCCCCAGGACGAAGACAAACCCCGCCGCCACCGTAGTGCGGTTGATCACCCGCGTGAACCCTACCCCCACCCGGTCGATCATGCGCCGCA
>CAZPMV010000073.1:5606-12811 GCA_964587335.1 uncultured Anaerolineales bacterium | reverse complement strand
GCTAACCCTCCCTCAGCAGTAGACAGCCACCAATAAGCCGGCGGCCGTGGCCGTCACAGCCACGGTCGCCGCATTTTCCAGCCTGGCGGCGACGAACGCTACTGAGGAAGCACCCACCAGCATGCCGACAGCCACGCCGCGCCAGCGACGCGGACTCCGCTGAGCGACCCACTAACCATACACTCCCGGCCAGTGAATTCGCAGCACGCCTTCCACAGGAAGGCGAACATCATAATCATATATGGGAGGAACCATGTACCAACGACGGTACACTGCAAGGATTCTGGCCCTTCTGCTCATATCATTACTCCTGTTGACTGCCTCGATGCCTGGAACAGCCCAGACGCCGCACATCTCCAGAGGCGGCGGTAGCGTCCGCTTCGAAGGCACGATCGAGGCCATCGCACCCACGCAGTGGACGATCAGGGGAGAGACCGTTCTCGTTGACGACAGCACAGAGATTATCGAAGAAGGCGGCAAGGCAGAGGTAGGATCCTGGGTCTTGGTAACAGCCACCTGGCAGGCGGATGGGGACCTGCGGGCCGACTGGATCCGTGTGGAAGTTGCTGCCGGTGCACCTGGGCGGATGATCGAGTTCACAGGGCTAGTCGAGGTCATCGAAGAGCACCGTTGGGTGGTGGGCGGCGTGGAGGTGCGCATCACGCCTGAGACGATCATCGAGGGGCAGCCCAAGGTGGGCATTCCCGCCAGCGTGCGTGCCCAGTGGCTGGAAGAATGCTGGCAGGCGCTGGAGATTTCCGTCTACCCCTCTATGGATGAAGGAACAGAGGTAGAGTTCGAGGGGGTCATCGAAGCGATAGGACAATCGCTGTGGGTGGTCAGCGGAGTGGCCGTGGAAGTGGACGAGTACACGACAATCGTCGGGGAGCCAGAGGTAGGACGCATTGCCGAAGTGACCGCCTTCCTCGAGAGCGACGGGCGACTGTGGGCCGAGCACATCCTCGTGCTGTCGGAGGACGGTGATCAGATAGTGAAGTTCGGCGGCCTCATCAGCGCCATCCGCACCGACCGGCTACCGCAGGAATGGGAAATTACTCGTCTGGAGCCCGATACCGCGGTCAGCGAAATGGTCGTGCAGGTCGCCGAGAACACGCTAGTAGACCAAAGCCGGGCCGTGGCGGCTCCGGGAATGTGGGCAGAGGTTACGGCTTACGGCGAGAATGACGGCGATCTGCGGGCGCGGCGCATCCGCATCGAGCGGCCTGTCAGCGTGGAAGTGGAAGGAACACTCAAGACTGACACCCCCACCGTACCAGGCTGGTGGCGGGTAGACGAGCAATGCGTATACGTGCATGTGCAGACGACGGTAGTCGGATCCCCCCTGCCTGAGATGCGCGTGTACGTCAAGGGACTGATGTTGGGCAATGGCTGCATCTGGGCCGAGCGAGTGTGGCCGGTGTAGCTGAAGTGAGGGACCGCACGGGGCAAGTGTGGCAACCGCAGTGGGCAGTGCATGGATCACGCCACCTGGGCAGAACCGCTCAGGCGGCGTGTTTGATTCATCAGGTGTGTGCGCGAATGCGCTGGCAATGCGGCCCGCGACCAGCTTGACAAAAGAGACATCATGGTTTAGAATCAGTGCGGTTCAGATGAGCCATTCTGAGGCAGTTGCACTGCCGACGTCGGGAATTCCACTCCCTCCTAACCAGGTCTTTGTCGTAACCGTTGCGCGAAGGAGCGCAGATTGATGCTGCGATCTTCCGGCAGACCGGCATCTGGCAGCGAAACATCCATGTGCACGCCAACGAGGGCCTCGTGTCCCCTCGTTGGCGTTTGCTGTTTGCAGAAGACTGCTACATCGCGGAAAGGGGGTGGTGGCACAGCATTGTGACTATGACGTGACGTGACCGCCGCAGCGACATGCTGCAACCGAGTCCACCAACCACTCCAGCAGGACTTGCGATCCTGCAGCACATGAGCGAGACCATTTTCCCAGCTCGATGATAATGAGGAGGTAAGACAATGAAAAGCCGGATTCTCAGTGTTGTGAGCCTTGTGGCATTGCTGACGCTGCTGGCATCTGCTCTGCCTGCTGGCGCCTTGAAGATGCAAGAGACCGAGACAGCGACCGAGAGCTTCCTGGCGGAGATGGACACCTACATCAACGCCTGGGCTCCGGATGCCAGCTACGGCGATGGGTTCAACTTCAGCGTGCGCCAGCCCGGCGTGATGAGCGGGCTGGTGCAATTTGATCTCTCGTCCATCCCGCAGTTCGCCACAGTGCACGACGCTCAACTGAAGCTGTATCCCACCTACCGCACCAATATAAACCAGCTCAACCTGTACGCATACCCTGTGGCGGGCCCGTGGGATGAGGAAGTGACCTGGAACACAGCGCCAGCCACAAGCTACTCCGCCGCAGCGATGACGACGCTACATGGCGTCGACATGGAGGTAGCGCTGGACGTGAGCGCCCAGGCGCAGGATTGGGTGAACGAGCCAGGCAGCAACTACGGTTTGATGCTCAAGGCCGATGATAGCAAGAGCGTGAAGTACAACTTCATCGCCTCGGACTTCAGTTGGGAGTCTGCCGGGCCGCCGTACCCGCTGCTCGAGGTCACCTACACCCCGCCGGTAGAGATCACCCTCTTGCACACCAACGATACCCACGCCCACCTGGAATCCTTCCAGCCGTGGGGCGATGTCCTGCAGGGTGGCGTGGCGCGGCGCTACACCGCCATTCAGCAGGTGAAGGATGAGGGCGGCAACGTCATCCTGGTAGACGCCGGCGATGCCTTCCAGGGAACCCTCTTCTTCAACGTGTGGCAGGGCGAAGAAGAGGCATACTTCATGAACGCTCTGGGCTACCAGGCCATGGCCGTGGGCAACCACGAGTTCGACTCCGGCCCAGCCGCGTTGGCCAACTTCATCAACTTGGCCGACTTCCCGGTGCTGAGCGCCAACATAGACGCTTCTGCCGAGCCCACTCTGGCCGGGCTCATCCCAGCCTACACCGTCCTGGACGTGGCTGGCGAGCAGGTTGGCATCTTCGGCCTGACTACCGAGGAGACATCCTTCATCTCCAGCCCCGGCCCCAATGTTGTCTTCAACGACAACGTCGCATCGGCCCAAGCAACCGTGACCGAGCTGGAGGGACTGGGAATCAACAAGATCGTCGCCCTGACGCACCAGGGCTACAGTGCAGACCTGGCGCTGGCTGCCGCGGTGGATGGCATTGACGTCATCGTCTGCGGTCACTCCCACACCCTGCTGGGCAGTATGGAGGGGGCCGAAGGGCCCTATCCCACGGAAGTCACCTCGCCCGCCGGCGACACGGTCCTGATCGTCAGCGCCTCCGAGTGGGGCAAGTATCTGGGCCGCATCGACCTCACCTTCACCACCGATGGCCGGGCGGTAATCTACACTGGCGAGCCGATCTTCATAGACGAAGGCTTCGCCGAGGATCCCACCATCGCGGCTGACGTGGCCACATTCGCCGAGCCCATCGCGGAACTGATGAACACGGTAGTCGGCCAGGCGGCAGTGCACCTTGAGGGCACGCGAGCGTTGGTGCGCAGCCAGGAGACCAACCTGAGTAACCTGATCTGCGACG
The DNA here is from genome assembly GCA_964587335.1 of uncultured Anaerolineales bacterium. GTDB lineage: Bacteria > Chloroflexota > Anaerolineae > UBA3071 > UBA3071 > UBA3071. Next base: position 9,237 of record CAZPMV010000073.1, on the reverse strand, counting down.
CCATGCTGTGGGAAACGAGCGCCGAAAACACCAAAATCTGCATCATGAACGGCGGCGGCATCCGGGCCAGCATCCCCCCTGGCGACGTGACCATGGGGCAGGTGCTGGAGGTGCTGCCCTTCGGCAACCAGATTGCCACCTTCGGCCTGACCGGGGCCGATGTATGGGCCGCTCTGGAGAACGGCGTCAGTTGCCACGAGGATCAGTGTGGTCGCTTCCCGCAGGTGGGTGGACTGAGGTATGTCTTTGATCCCAGCCAGGAGGCAGGCTCGCGCATCGTCAGCGTGGATGTCAAGAACTCGGGCGGCGGCTACGACCCCATCGACCCGGACACGGTCTACAAGCTGGTCTCCAACGACTTCATGCGGGGCGGTGGTGACGGCTACGATATGTTTGCCAACAACGCCGTTGACCCCTACGACTCTGGCGCGGTGCTGGCCGACGCAGTAGCCAACTACATCGGGGGCAACTCCCCGGTTTCCCCGGCAGTAGAGGGGCGCATCACCAACCTGGCGATCAGCCCAATGATCACCATCCTGCACACCAATGATACCCACGCCCACCTGGAATCCTTCCAGCCGTGGGGCGATGTACTGCAGGGTGGCGTGGCGCGACGCTACACCGCCATTCAGCAGGTGAAGGCTGAGGGCGGCAACGTCATCCTGGTAGACGCCGGCGATGCCTTCCAAGGAACCCTCTTCTTCAACGTGTGGCAGGGCGAAGAAGAGGCATACTTCATGAACGCTCTGGGCTACCAGGCCATGGCCGTGGGCAACCACGAGTTCGACTCCGGCCCAGCCGCGTTGGCCAACTTCATCAACTTGGCCGACTTCCCGGTGCTGAGCGCCAACATAGACGCTTCTGCCGAGCCCACTCTGGCCGGGCTCATCCCAGCCTACACCGTCCTGGACGTGGCTGGCGAGCAGGTTGGCATCTTCGGCCTGACTACCGAGGAGACATCCTTCATCTCCAGCCCCGGCCCCAATGTTGTCTTCAACGACAACGTCGCATCGGCCCAAGCAACCGTGACCGAGCTGGAGGGACTGGGAATCAACAAGATCGTCGCCCTGACGCACCAGGGCTACAGTGCAGACCTGGCGCTGGCTGCCGCGGTGGATGGCATTGACGTCATCGTCTGCGGTCACTCCCACACCCTGCTGGGCAGTATGGAGGGGGCCGAAGGGCCCTATCCCACGGAAGTCACCTCGCCCGCCGGCGACACGGTCCTGATCGTCAGCGCCTCCGAGTGGGGCAAGTATCTGGGCCGCATCGACCTCACCTTCACCACCGATGGCCGGGCGGTAATCTACACTGGCGAGCCGATCTTCATAGACGAAGGCTTCGCCGAGGATCCCACCATCGCGGCTGACGTGGCCACATTCGCCGAGCCCATCGCGGAACTGATGAACACGGTAGTCGGCCAGGCGGCAGTGCACCTTGAGGGCACGCGAGCGTTGGTGCGCAGCCAGGAGACCAACCTGAGTAACCTGATCTGCGACGCCATGCTGTGGGAAACGAGCGCCGAAAACACCAAAATCTGCATCATGAACGGCGGCGGCATCCGGGCCAGCATCCCCCCTGGCGACGTGACCATGGGGCAGGTGCTGGAGGTGCTGCCCTTCGGCAACCAGATTGCCACCTTCGGCCTGACCGGGGCCGATGTATGGGCCGCTCTGGAGAACGGCGTCAGTTGCCACGAGGATCAGTGTGGTCGCTTCCCGCAGGTGGGTGGACTGAGGTATGTCTTTGATCCCAGCCAGGAGGCAGGCTCGCGCATCGTCAGCGTGGATGTCAAGAACTCGGGCGGCGGCTACGACCCCATCGACCCGGACACGGTCTACAAGCTGGTCTCCAACGACTTCATGCGGGGCGGTGGTGACGGCTACGATATGTTTGCCAACAACGCCGTTGACCCCTACGACTCTGGCGCGGTGCTGGCCGACGCAGTAGCCAACTACATCGGGGGCAACTCCCCGGTTTCCCCGGCAGTAGAGGGGCGCATCACCAACCTGGCGATCAGCCCCTAGGCGGCTCGCCCTGACTCCAGACATCTCGACCCCGCTCCTCACTCAAATGGGAGGAGCGGGGTCGCTCTCTCTGGCGAGTGCCTCCTTGAACCCTCAAGAGTTGCTCAGGGTGCATATGTCGAAAAGGGGGTCCAGCACGCCAGGGCCAGTTTGACAAAGCCGACATCCTGGTCTATAATGGGTGTACCTCTCAATACTTGGGTCGCATCACTCTATCAGTAACCGATCTCGGTTCACAGTGCTGAACATAGCCAGGCAAAGCCGTTCACGTGGTGGTCTTCTGGCAGTTCCGACTCCTGGTGTGGGCAACTGGTCTGCACGCCAGCGCGGGGCGTCGTGTCCTGTCGTTGGCGTTTACTGATTGAAAGCGCAGTGACGGATGAACAGGACGGCTTTCCATAGCCGCCGGAGCAAGGGGCAGACGTGAGTATTTGTCCCGAATGTGGAGAGGAGGTAGTGACGCACATTGTGGTAGCAGTTGATGTGACGGTTACAGCGATGCGCTGTAGCCGAGTGCATTGTTCGCTCCAACAGGATTTGCAGTCCTGCGGCGAACGAGCAAACCCATTTTCCTAACTATTCGAGGAGGCAAAACGACCGATGATGAAGAAACGGATATTGAATATCGTGAGCCTGGTAGTCCTACTAGCTCTGCTCGTATCGGCACTTCCTGCCGTGGCTGTGGAAGGCCCAGAAACCGATGGGCCAGCCAAAACGCTGCCGAAGACCTCTGGCCGCCTGATCGTGGAGCTCAAGGATGCACCACTGGCAGGATACTGGCAAAGCTCCGAGGCGGCGGCTCTCGCCGGGGCGGGGGCGCGGCTCGATGTGAACACTCCAGCAGCTCAGGAGTACCTGGGCTTTCTGGCCAACCAGCAGGAAGCATTCAAGATGGAACTGGCCAAGGCGATGCCGGAAGCACAGGTAGATGGCTTTCGTGACTCCGAGGGCAACCTGCGCGAGCTGAGCTACAGCGTCGTCTTCAACGGCATGACACTGAGGCTGCACGATGACAGCGATGCCACCGTGCAGCGGCTGCGACGGCTGCCTGGCGTCAAGCGGGTGTACCGCGACTACGTGCACGTGCCAGACATGTACGCCAGCCTGCCGCTCATCGACGCGCCGGCCATGTGGGCTCAACTGGGCGGCCAGGATATGTCTGGCGAGGGCATCATCGTCGCCAGCATTGACACTGGCGTCTATGCACCTAACCCCTTCTTCGACCCGACCGGCTACGCCTACCCGCCATACTACCCAAGGGGCGACGCCCGCTATACCACCGAGAAGGTTATCGGCGCTCGCGCCTACTTCCGCGGTTGGGATCCGCCATTGGCCGACGATGATGGCGCCTGGCCCGGCCCGGCCGGCAGCAGCCACGGCACCCACACTATGGGTACCGCCGCCGGCAACGCCGACACCGTGGCCAACGTCGGCGGTTTGGTGCAGACGATCTCCGGTGTGGCCCCCAAGGCCCAGATCCTCAGCTATCGCATCGGCTACCCGACGGCCAGCCAGTTCTCGGGCAGCGCCTTCACCGCCGAGATCATCATGGCCTATCAAGATGCTGTCTGGGACGGCGCCGATGTCATCAACTACAGCTTCGG
>CAZPMV010000073.1:0-5506 GCA_964587335.1 uncultured Anaerolineales bacterium | reverse complement strand
GCTTCAGCAGCCGCGGCCCGGCGTTCGCCCGCTTCCTGGAGCCGGACGTCACGGCCCCCGGCGTCAACATTCTCTCCGGTGGCTATGCAACCGGCGCAACTGGCGTTGACCAACACGCAGGCTTCGGCCAAGCGAGCGGCACCAGCATGGCGGCGCCTCACGTGGCAGGCGCGGCAGCGTTGCTCAAGCAGATGCACCCAGACTGGACGAACGATCAGATCAAGTCGGCCCTGATGAGCACCTCGGTGACCGACGTCTGGCTCGACAGCGACCAGACCGTTCCTGCCAGCGTGCTGGACATGGGCGCAGGCCGCATTGACCTGGGCAAGGCTGGCGACCCTGGCCTGACCTTCTTCCCACCCTCCATCAGCTTTGGCGGTCACAACGCCGGCGCGGTGGTAACAACGTTGCTTGGGGCCACCGACGTCAGCGGTGTGGGCGGCACGTACAACCTCACCATCATAGCTGATGCCGGCATCACGGCCAGCGTGGATCCGCTCGACCTCACCTTCGCGCCCGGCGAGGCTCTGGAGTTCGAGGTCACGGTGGACACCACCGGCGCCGACGTGGGTGACTATGGCGGCATGGTATGGCTCGAGGACGGCGTGCACACGGCCCACATCCCCTTCTGGGTGCGGGTGGAAGCACCGCTGGGTGATGCTAGCGTGCTGCTGATAGACAATGACATGAGCTACCTGCTGGGTTACCCGGACTACAGCGAGTTCTACATGAGCGCGCTGGACAACCTGGGCATCCCCTACGAGTACTACATGGCCGATGCTCACTTCGCCAACCCGCAGACGCTGCCCTCGGCAGCCGAACTGGCAGCCTACGACGTGATCATCTACTGGAGCGGCGACAACTGGCAGCCGGATGGCACCTTCACCGTCGCCACGCCGCTCACCGAGATAGACATGCAGGTGCTAGCCGACTGGCAGTTCAACGGCGGGCGGCTGCTGGCGACAGGCCAGGACCTGGCTTCTGCCTGGGACTGGAACGACGTCGGTGGCTTCCTATACGCCGGGAACCTGGGTGCAGGCTACCTGCACGACAGCATCTTCGATCCGGGCTATGCCGGTCTGCTGCCGCCAGCGCCGGCGGTCATCGGACAGCCTGGGACTCCCTTCAGCGGCATGGCGCTGGACATCAGCGGCTCGGCGCCCATCACCGAGACGATAGACGGCGAGGTCATCCTGATCGGCTGGGAAGATGGCGCAGCCAACCAGTACTACGTGGACGAGATCGAGATAGCTCCCTTCGGTGACACCGAGGCCCCCGATAGCGTCTACCCGGCCTTCGCAGCCATCGACGGCGCCACACTGCAGGACGGCTACGTGGCTGCGGCGCGCTCCGACTCGCCGACGCTGGAACGACCGCAAGTCCGCTACGACTACCGTAGCCTCTACCTGTCGTTTGGCTTCGAGGGCATCAACAACGACACCGGCTTCAACACCCGCGAGGACGTGATGGCGGCCGCACTGGCCTGGCTCACGGACGAGGTAGGCGTGGAGATCTCCGGTGACGCCGTCGTGGAGAACCCCTACGACGTGGCCACGTTCGAGGCCACGGTGACCGGCTCGGAGGGCGTGTCTTACCGCTGGGACTTCGGCGACTGGTCGCCCTTCGTTACATCCACCGAGCCAGTGGCGGCCCATGTGTATGAATGGGAAGGCACCTACTACGCGCGGGTGGAAGTGACCGATGCGTTAGGGCACAAGGCCGTGAGCGAACCGATGGAGGTGGTGGTGGAGCGAGTGCCACTGCCCGATCCGGTGACAGTGGAGTTCCTGGCCGGCCAGGACGCCTACGTCAGCGCCTGGGCGCCAGATGCCAACTACGGCAATGCCCGCGCCTTCAACGTACGTCAGTTCGGTGTGATGGATGCGCTGATCCAGTTCGACGTGTGGTCCATCCCACTGGGGGCGACGGTGCAGGAAGCGACGCTGAAGCTGTATCCTACCTACCGCACCAACGGCAACGACCTGTACCTGTCGGTCTATCCGCTGGAAGAGTGGTGGTGGGAGGGCGACGTGACCTGGAATACGGCGCCGGCAGCGGGAGACACCGCCGCAGCGACGATGGTGTTGGGCGGTGTTGACGCAGAGATCGAGTTGGACGTGACCGCGTTGGTGCAGCAATGGGCCAACGAGCCGTGGAGCAACTACGGTATGCTGCTCAGTGGCGATGGCACAAAGAGCGTAGAGTATCAGTTCATCGCCAAGGACTTCGGTTGGGAAGGCGGGCCGACGTACCCAGTGCTGGAGGTTACCTACCAGTAGACCTTGAGGGGGGGGACGAAGCGATCAGCCTCGTCTCTCCTCTCTCCCCGTCCCAATCCAATCAAGGAATGAGCGAGACCCTTAGGGTTCTTAAGACCCTAAGGGTCTCAGCATGTCAGGGCCAGTTTGACAAACAAGGCATTTTGGTTTAGAATTGGTGCAGTTCTGTTCTGCGCATCCCATTTCTATCCACTACGCTCGCCAATCACCAGTCCCAAGACACCGACGCAGGATGTAGCAAAGGACAAGGCGCTCATGCCCGGTCTTTCCCATCCCTACACCATCTGGCAGATACCTCTCCACGCTCACGCCAACGCGGGATGTCGCATCCTGTCGTTGGCGTTTTCTGTTTGAAGGCGAAACAGACAAGGAAGGAGCAGCGGCGTAGGGCGGCTTCCCGTAGCCGCCAAGGCAAGGAGCAGGTGCGGAAACCTGCCCTGATGTGTAGAAAGGAGGTGACGCACGGAATCGAGATCGTAATCGAAAATGGAGCGCTGCGGGAAACACTAGACACAGATTCCAGATCAAGGAGAGCAAAGCGATGAAACACAATACACTGAAATGGTTTGGGCTGCTGGTTGTGCTGTCCATGCTGCTCACCCTGGCTCCGGCCGCGCTGGCCGGGCCAGCGGAGGATGCCGGCAGCATCGCTAGTCGCCCCATGAGTGAGTACCATCTGTTCCGCGCCAAGAAGTTCCGAGAGCACCTGCATGTACCCAAGGACGCGGCGATCGTGAAGTTGCTTCAGGGAGATCGCTTCCTGTCGGAGAACGCCACGCCGGATCAGGTCGATGCCGCCGTGCAAGGGTTCCTGGCCGAGTTCCTGGCGCGCAACCCAACCACGCCCAACCCGGAGAGGTTCCGCCAACTGATGAAGAACGAGCAGTTGGCGGCGGAGATGGGCATGAGTCCCAAGGCCATGGGCCTGGCGGTGGAGCAACTGGGCCGGATTCTGGCCGTGCCGGTGGAGTTCGCCGGTACCGACACCTTCATGGCCAATGTGCCTGACCCAGCCAATGGGTGCATGGACGTGGAGGTGACCTTCACCGGGCCGCTGCACAACGAGATCGCGGTTGATCCTCGCGACAACTTCATCTTCTACACCGACGACTTCACGCCCGAGGTATACGACGAGATCTACTTCGGCGTCGGCCCCGATGCTGGCATCATCGCCCACCATCCCGGATTGGGCGACATAGATCTACGGGGCCTGACCGTGGCCAACTACTTCCTGGAGCAGTCGGAGGGAGCCTTCGCACCGGAGGGCTTCGTCTATCCCGTGTGGTTGCAGTCGGCCCACTCCGAGGCCTACTTCGGCGCTGATGACTGCACGTACGGTTCCCACGGCGTGCGCACTCGCGATCTCATCCGCGAAACGGTGGATCTGGTCAACGCCGACGACCCAAGCTTCCCCTGGCAAGACTTCGACCTCAACGGCGACGGCGAAGTAGACAACTACACCGTCATCCACGCCGGACTGGGGCAGGAGGCGGGCGGGGGCGTGCAGGGCGACTTCTCCATCTGGTCCCACGCGGCGTCGGTGGACTGGCCCACCGGCTACCTGGCCTGCAGCGCGGGATCGGCTGGCTGTCCCGACCGCAACATCTACGTCCATCACTACAGCATGGACCCAGAGACCTTCGATGTCGGCGTCGGCGCGGAGGAATATGGCCACGCCTTCTTCGGCCTACCCGACCTCTACACCACGGACCGGCCGAACTCGGTGGCCGGCTGGGCCATCATGTCCGGAGGCGCGTGGTATGGGCCGCCAGGTGCGGCTGGTATGCAGCCCGCTCCCTTCCCCGGCTGGTTCCGCTACGTGATCGGCTGGTGGGATCCGGTGACGGCAAACCACGACGATCCCGGATTTGACTTGACCATCGGCCAGCACTCGCTTCGGCCAGAAGGTACCGAGCAGGGCATGAAGATCGACCTGCCCGACGCCGTAAGATGGCTGTATGATCCATACAGCGGTGACTACATGCGGTGGGGCAACCAGGGCGACCTCATGGACAACCTGGTCTACGCCGCCGTGGATATGACCGGCTACGCCGAGGCCACGCTGGGCATCCAGACCTACTACGAGATCGAGACCGCTTGGGACTTCGGCTTCGTGCAAGTCTCGACGGATGGCGGCACCACCTGGACCAGCCTGGAGAACGAGTACACCACCTACGACCACGATCCAGGCACCATTGAGAGCGCACTGGATAACCTCCCCGGCCTCACTGGCCACGTCGACGACTGGACCTACATGGAGTTCGACCTGACGCCATACGCCGGCCAGGAGATCTACGTGGGGTTCCGCTACGTCACCGACTGGGCCACCACCGAGAAGGGCTTCTTCGTTGACGACGTCACCATCACCGCCGATGGCACAGAGATCTTCTTCGACGACGCCGAAGCGGGCACGGGCGGTTGGACGACCGATCCGGCGGATGGCTGGATCATCACCACCGGCACCGACAGCGGCCCTCAGTACTACATGGTGGAGTGGCGCAACGACAGCGGCTTCGACCACGGTACGCAGTATGCCTACCAGTTCGTGTACTACGATCCGCCGTCAGAGTACGAGGAAGTGGATCGAGCGCCCTACTCCCTGCCGGGCATGCTGCTCTGGTATCGCAACACCCTATACGCCTTCGACTACACGCTGGACGACGCCGCGTACGATGATCCGAGCTGGGGCGCCAAGCACGCCTTGCTGGTGGTGGACAGCCATCCCGATCCCCTCATGTGGGATGACCTGCAATACCCCGAGTGGGCAGGGCTCCCTGTCGGCGTGAATCTCAGCGGCCGGTTGCAGTCGGGTGATGCCCTCTTCGGCTTGAACGACACGAACTCCTGGACCCTGCGCCGAGGCTACGACCTGGACGACTACCAGGACGCGGTCCTGGAGACCAAGACCTGGGATCCGCGGCCGCCGGTGCGCAACTTCCACGACTACCTGGGCTACACGCCCGGTCTGTGGTGCTGCGACAACGACGGCTACGTGTGGTGGTGGGACATAGACGCCAGTTGCGTGATACCTGCCGAGGGCCCCTACTCGACCAGGATCACCTGGGAGGACAACACGCCAGCCTTCCCGCTCTACGGTGTCTGGGGCGTCCTGGGCTCCGGCAACCCTGGCGATGAGAACGTGCAGTTCGGCGTGAACCTCTGCGTGCAGGATCAGGCGGCAGACGGGAGTTGGGGCGAGATCCGCTTCGCCAGCGCTAAGTTCGGTC
>CAZPMV010000072.1:2754-12847 GCA_964587335.1 uncultured Anaerolineales bacterium | reverse complement strand
CTCGGTGACCGCCCAAACCTGCGTCGGCATGCCGAACAGTCCCACCAACAGGTCAAAGCGATGGGAACCCATGTCCCACAGCACCCCGCCACCGGACCGGGCCTTCTGGGCTCGCCAGCTTCCCGGTGCGCCGGGGGCCGGGTCGTACCAGGTGTGGTAGACCGAGACCACCGTCACTACCTTGCCCAAGGCGCCGTTGGCGATGAGTTGCTGCGCTCGTTGCACCTTGGGAAAGAAGCGGCGGTAGTAGGCGGTGGCCAGCGTCTTGCCTGTCTCTCGGGCCACCCGGACCATCTCTTTCCCCTCGGCCACCGACAGGGCCATCGGCTTCTCCACCAGCACGTGCTTGCCGGCCCGGAGGGCCTGGATGGCCTGGGGGGCGTGAAGGAAGATCGGCGTAGCCAGGTAGACGGCGTCAATCTCCTCGTTGGTCAGCAATTCGTCGAACGATGTGTAGACGTGGGGCACGTTGAAGCGCCCAGCGAAGGTCTGGACGGCCTCCTCAATCACGTCGCACACGGCGATCAATTTGCTGTTGTGTGCATCCACCAGGCCGGGACCCGCCCGCTTGCTGGCGATGGCCCCGGTTCCTACTAATCCCCAACGGATCATCATCTCACTCCTTTCCTTGTGAACGGCTTGTTGAGCCGAACAGTGCGCTCGGCTGGTGCATACCATCCTTGAGGCGCGTAGTCCGATGTGTGCAAGTAGCACTGAACCGTGACTTCTTCGCTGCCTTCCTCGAAGGTCAGCAGGCGGCTCATCGGTACCTGTAGCGCCTCCTTCCCGTGATGTCGGGTCAACGCCGCTACGTTGATGAAGTTCACTTCCCACTTTCGCTCAACGTGGGACCGTCCTCCCTTGTGGTCGTCAGGAGTCGTGTGAGTATGCCCTCCAAGCCACAGGTCTATGGCCCCCGGGTGCCTGGCAAGGTAGCGTTCGAACGCCTGGGCATCGGGCTGGCCATCCACGAAGTAGAGATAGGAGGCTCCTTCTGGACCGCCATCTGGATAGTAGCCATGGTAGTGTCCCAGCCATTGGCCAAATGGATCTCTTACGAAGCCCTCCCAGGGTCCGGACGCGACGGTCGTTTCCTTCAGCATGTGATGGTGTGCAGAGATGATTATGCAGTCCTGGTTTTCCTCGATCATCTGGCGCCACCACTGGAACGTCTCGCCGGTGACCGCGCCCGCCGGGTATCCGTGAATGGGGCCCCGCCCAACGGGAGGCCCTCCGTCGTTCCGGTCGCTCATCATCAGGAAAAGCAGATTGCCCACACGGAACGAGTATCGCTCCCAGGTTCCTTCGACTGGATAGGGGCGTCTCGATGGGTTCACCCCCGAATACTCGGTGTTCTCACCGGTGGGGTCAATCCACTTGCGGAACCACCATTGACATGGCTCCTCCGGGCCGCTGGCGTCGTGATTCCCTGCCACGTTGTAGAAGTGCTCCCGTGGATGGATCTGGGAGGCAGCGAACTGACGAACAACTTCCCGCCCTTCTGCGTCTATGGGAGGCAAAGCGCTTCCCACCAGGTCACCGAGGTGCAAGACGATGTCCCATTGGAAAGGTGCCCCGCCTTCACTGCCGCCTTGTTCGGATTGGCGTATGGCCTGGGCCAGGCTTTCTCTTCCGAAGCGAAGATCCGTGCCCAGGTGAGAACAGCCCATGGTCCACAGCCGCAAGCTATCGGTCATTTGACCCCTCTTCTTATTAAGGCTATAATATCATGGATTCCAGATCCTGTCAATTCGCGAGGTCGCCCTGAGCGGAATGATCTTGTGAACACCACGACCACTCCATGGTGCAACGCACTTGGTCCGCTTCATTACCACTCAGCCTATGCTCCCAGCCCCCGTCCTGGGCCGGCTTGTGCAGCAAATGGCTGCTCAAGACGAGATACTCTCGCCAGAGCTGCCCTCGAGGACGAGGGCTGAGGGTCCAGGTGCTGTCAAGTCAAGGGGGTAACCTCTATAGGGCGCGAACAGCCCGTTGTCGGATGCCGCAATCCGCAATCTGCAATCGGCAGTCTGCAATCAACCACGTGGTTCCCTGGCAGTTTCATACACGGCAAGCAGGTTCTCGATAGGGACATCCGGTTCAACGGTGTGTACAGGAGCGAGTATGTACCCGCCGCCCTTTCCAAGGACTTCGATTCGCTCTATGATCTCGGCGATGACCTCCTCTCTGGTCCCAAAGGGGAGGGTGGCTTGCGTATCCACTGCCCCCTCCCCTCCAATGCAGCACATCTTGTCTCCGAAGTCGCTCTTCAGCCCTTCGGGATCCATTCCGACAGCATCGGGCTGGATGGGGTTCAGTTGGACACTTTGTCTCGCAGTCCAAGAAGGTCTACCGTCAACTCGCCGGCCCGCAGCCGTTCCATGATCTCTGCTTCGCGCCGGTCTCGCTCGTGGGCCTTGCGCAGCACCTGCTCGGCCGCTTCTCGTGCCACGATCACGACGCCATCTTCGTCGGCCACGACGTAGTTGCCTGGGTGGACGAGCGCGCCACCACAGACGATCGGCACGTCCACAGCACCCAGATAGGCCTTGGTCGTCCCCCGGATGGAGACGCCCTGGCTGAAGATGGGGAATCCCAACCGCCGGCAGGCCTCGGTATCGCGTACTGCCCCATCGGTGACCAGCCCACGCAGCCCCCGCGCCAGAGCGGCTTCCGAAGCGATCTCTCCCCAGCCGCCGCACGAGTTGTCGCCCTCGTGGCTTATCACCAACACGCTCCCCGCCGGTGCGACAGCCAGGGCCCAGTGGACGGCCAGGTTATCGCCTGGCCGGGCCTGCACGGTGAAGGCCGGCCCGCACAGCGACAGCGGACGCCATAAGGGTTGGATCGTCGGCCACAGCGTGTTCCGCTTGCTCATTACCTCATGCAGTGTTGCCGTCGAGACAGCGCCAAGTGCCGTGATGATAGTCTCTCGTTCCATGTTGTTTTGCGCCCCACTCCGTTCGTGTTCCGTTCGTATTCAATGAGCAGTCCATCCGCAATCAATGCAGATGTCGCTTCCCGTAATGCCTGAGGCCGATTCGCCGCACAGGAAGACCGCCAGGTCGCCGATCTCGGCTGGCTCCAGGATACGCTTGATCGGCGCATCGGCCAGCATGATCCTTTCGATCACTTCATCCTCAGCTATGCCATGTATCTTGGCCTGACTGGCGATCTGCTTCTCCACCAGCGGTGTCCGAACGTAGCTGGGGCAAATGGCATTGGCCGTGATGCCATACGAAGCCCCCTCCAATGCGGTGACCCGCGTCAGGCCGAGAATTCCGAACTTGGCTGAGACGTAGGCGGCCTTGAACGGGGAGGCGACCTTGCCGTGAATCGAATCGATGTTGATGATCCGGCCCCATTGGCGCTCCATCATTGTTGGCATGGCGTATTTGGTGCACAGAAACGCGCCTGTCAGCATTGTGCCGATCAGCCTGTTCCACCGCTCCTCGGGGAACTCGACGATCGGCGCCACATGCTGTAAACCGGCGTTGTTCACCAGGATGTCCACACTGCCATACCGCTCGGCGGCGCTGCGCATCAGCCGGCGCACGTCAGCCACTTGCTGGACGTCTGCCCGCTGAAAGCTGGCGATGCCACGCTGTTCGACGATCCTGGCAACGGCTTGCTCGCCGCCTTCCTGGTTCACGTCGGCAACGACCACCGCCGCGCCGGCCTGCGCCAAGGCGTTGGCCACGGCCCAGCCGATGCCGCTCGCCGCGCCGGTCACAACTGCTGTTTTGGCGTCCAGTGATACCTGCATTCTGCTGCCTCCCAAGCGTGTACCTGTCCTCAGAGGGGTTTCCCCAGAAACGTCCGCAATGTCTCGTAGTCCGGCCAGGGTGGTCGTTCGAAGTAACCCCTGCGGCTGATAATGGGCAGGCCAGCCGCTCGCATGTCGGCCAGCATCTCCGCCAGCTTGAAGCCGGCCACCATGCCGTCGAGCACTGGCGCGCCGATACGTGACTCGACGTCGGGGACGTCGTGGGTCAGCACCGAGCCGGCCAGGGTACAGCCCGGGATCACTACTTCGGCGCCATCCTCTTCCACACAGCGCCGTGCCGCCTGCACGACTCTCTCCACCACCTGCTCTGGTGGGGTTCGATCCAGATAGAGGTCGTTGGCGTCAATACAGAATGGGCGCTGCGAGACGAATTTCCCCGCCAGCCCGTACTGCCGAAGCAGCATCTCCTGGATCCTGCCGTTTTGATAGTCCACGGTGACCAGCGAGAAGGTAGCGCCCATGATGTGGGCCAGCAGCGCCGCCGACTCCAGCGTGGCTGTGACGGGGATGTCTACCAACTGCCGGGCCTCATAGAGGCCGATGTCCAAATTGCAGGAGATGAACACGGCGTCGTAGCCGTCGATTGCTGCCTGGATGACGCGGTCCACTGTGCCGTCGGTGCAGGCATAGCGGAAGTAGAGCCACTGGTTGTTCTTCAGCGGGTAAGCCTCTGCGATGTTCACCATGTCGAATTGAGTGTCGTGGCGTTTGATGCGGGCCAGGTTTTCCTGTCCATAGAACTCGGTCCCACCGAAAGGATTGACCACTAGAATCCGTGCCATCGCTATCCCCTTTCCTGGTCCTAGTTATCCGGTTCTGCCACTACCCCGCACGGGCCAGATGACTTCGACCTCTTCCTCCGACTCAGCCCTGCCCGTCGGCAGACAGATCATGAGCGGCGCTTTGGCGTAGCAGGCGCGTTTTGGCTTCGTCCAGTTCCAGGGTGTTGGGGTCAACGGCGACGCCGTAGACGCTGCGGGCCCGTTCGACCGAGATCATCTCTTCCAGGACGTCCCAGCGCACCGCTTCCGGAAGCCGCTCTAGCGGATCGCCCCATCCCCCTCCGCCGGGGGTGATCACTCGCACCCTGTCGCCGCGGTGCACGAAGACCGTCACTTTGGACCCCAGTTCCCGCCGTGTCCCGTCCGGGGAAATGACGATGCAGCGCGCTCCTTTCGCTCGCTGCCCGCCATACACGCCCCATGGCCCGATTGATACCCGATCGGTGCTCAGGGTCAGCTTGACCAAAGGGCCCAGGATGTGGAACTGGCGGAACATCCCCAGGCCACCCCTGTGACGCCCTGCTCCTTCGGAATCTGGCACGAGGCCATAGCCATCCACCCGCAGCGGGTAAGCTGACTCGATGACTTCGATGGGAGCGTTGCGCGTGTTGGTCATCCCCGACTGCACGGCGTCCATGCCGTCCTGGTTGCGCATCGCACCCTGGCCTCCGGCGTACGTCTCGACATAATTGTAGTAGCGGCCGCTTGCGGGGTCAATGCCTCCGATATTCAGCAGATTCATCGTGCCCGATGAGGCGGCTGTCACCCGCTCCGGCAGCGCCGGCAGCAGTGCACCATACAGCACATCCACCAGCCGCTGGGCGGTCAGGATGTTGGCGTTGCATACCGCGGCAGGGTAGGTGGCGCTGAGCAACGAGTGTTCGGGAATCTCGATGTGGATGGGACGATAGGCTCCGGCGCTGGGGGGCAGCTCCGGATCGAGCAGGCTCTTCATGACGAAGAAGACGCAGGCGGCCACCGACGGCCAGCGGCAGTTGAGCGGGCCGCTCACCTGGGGGGCGGTTCCTTCGAAATCAAACCATATCTCGTCGCCCTCGACGGTCACCACTACGCGGATAGCGATCAGGTCGTCGCTGATCCCATCTCCCTCCAGATAGTCTTCGAATTCATAGCGGCCAGGCGGCAAACGCCGGATGCCAGCCCGCATGCGTCGCTCTGAGTAGTCCATCATCTCCGCCAGGTACTGCTGAACCGTGTTGAAGCCATGCTTGCCGATTAGTTCACATAAGCGCCGTTCTCCCACGTTGTTGGCGGCGATCTGGGCCATGAGATCCCCGCGGACTTCGAACTGGGTACGCACATTCTCCAGGATCAGCGCCAACAGGTCCTCATGCACCCGGCCTCGCCGCCGCAGCTTGACTGGCGGGATCTGCAGCCCCTCCTGGTAGATCTCGGTGACCCCGAAAGGCATCGAACCAGGGGCGAATCCCCCCATGTCCACGTGGTGAGCCTGGTTGGCGACAATGGCCACCAGTTGGTTTCTACAATAGACGGGCGAGACCACGGCCACGTCGTTGAGATGGCCTGGCCCGGCCGGATAGGGGGTATTCAGTACCACGGCGTCGCCCGGCTCCAGGCTTTCCAGTGGGAAGCGTTCCAGTACGGTGGTGACTGTGGGGTGCATGGTGCCCAGGTGCACGGGCGTGTTCAGTTCACTGAGGGCCACCGCGTTGCCATCTGTGTCGTAGATGGCGCAGGAGCAATCGCGGCGGTCCTTGATGTTGGTGGAATAGCCCGTGCGTATCAGCGCTGCCGTCATCTCGTCGGCGATGGAGTACAGGGCGTTACGCATCACTTCAAGGGTGACAGGATCAGTTGCTTTCATTGTTCGTGTCAGTTGCTCTCATTGGATGAATGAATGACTGCACTGCAAGAACTGCCAGACTCGCCACTGAGGCACAGAGGGCACAGAGGAAAGATCATTGCGGAATGCGGAATGCGGATTTCGGATCCGCAATCTGCAATCTGCAATCTGCAATCAAGCGGGCAGCAGGCTCACCTTTAGCTACCTATATGAACTCGACCACAAGATTGGCATAGGGATCCACAAGTGCCCGCTGGCCGGGCAGCAGCAGGGTGGTGGAATCCAGTTGTTCAACAACGGCTGGCCCCTGCACGGTGTCTCCTACCTCTAGTAGTGAGCGCTCGTAGACCGCTGTTGGCGTAAAGCGACCGCTGAAGTAAACCGGCCGCGTTGGCTTGCGGGCCCGATCGGGGTTGGCTTTGGCTCGGGGCGACGGAGATTCCGGCGGAAACTCCGGCTGGGGCAAACGGCCTACCGCGGCCACCCGCAGGTTGACCAGCTCCATCACCTCGTTCTCTTCCTTGATGTAGCCGTACTCCCGGCGGTGAGCCGCCGCGAAGCGGGCGCAGACGGTGCGCAATTCCCCCGCGCCCAGTTCGCCGCCCGGGACGGCTGTCTCCAATTCGTAGCCTTGTCCGAAGTAGCGCATGTCGGCCGAGCGGGTCAGCAGGACATCCGCTTCGCTGACTCCCTCGGCCAGCAGTTGGGCTATGCCCTCTGCTTCCAACGCAGCGTATGCCCGGTTCAGTTCTGTCAGGTCCAACGCGGGGATGGCGCGCAGGAACGTGCGCGAGTAGTCGTGGCGGAAGTCAGCGATGAGCAACCCTAACGCCGACGTGACGCCTGGGGCGATGGGGATGATGACCTTGGGCATGCCCAGCTCGGCAGCTAGGGCCGTGGCGTGAACGGGCCCGCCGCCGCCGAAGGCGATCAGGGCGAACTCCCGCGGGTCGTACCCGCGCTCCACCGACACGAAGCGCATCCCTTTGATCATGGACGCGTTGATTACCCTAACGATCCCCTCTGCAGCTCGCTCCACCGTCAGCCCCAAGGGCTGGGCGATCAGCTGCTCAATGGCCTGGCGGGCCAGAGCCGCATCCAAAGGAATCTCTCCGCCCACGAAGTAGTCTGGATTGAGCCGTCCCAACACCAGGTTGGCGTCAGTGACTGTAGCCGCGTGGCCTCCCTTGCCGTAGCAGGCCGGGCCGGGCTCGGCGCCGGCGCTGCGAGGCCCGACCCGCAACGCCCCGCCGCTGTCGATCCAGGCGATACTCCCCCCGCCTGCGCCCAGGGTGTGGATGTCAATCATGGGCACCTTCACCGGCAGGGAGGCAATCTCCCCCTCACGGGTCAGCGTGATCTGGCCCTGGTGGCAGAGGCAGATGTCGAAGCTGGTACCCCCCATGTCCACGGAGATGAAGTTGTCGGCCTTGGCCTGGCGGGCTACGGCCAAGGCTCCTACGGCCCCTGCAGCCGGTCCGGAGAGGATCGTATGCACGCTCTTGGCCGCGGCAGTGCGGGCTGTCATCACGCCGCCATTGGATTGCATGATGTGCAGTTCCGAGGGGATGCCCATCTCTCCCATGCGCTCCTGCAGATCGTCCAGGTAGCGTTTGACGATGGGCATGACGTAGGCGTTGACCAGCGTCGTGCTCATCCTCTCGTATTCCTTGAACTCGCCCAGTATCTCGTGAGAGAGGGAGACGATGGCCTCAGGGTACAGTTCGGCCACGATCTTGCCGATGCGCCGTTCATGGGCTGGGTTGGCGTAGGCAAACAACAGGCAGACGCCAATAGCCATGATGCCTTGCTGCTTGATCTTGCGAACTGCCGACTGCACCTGGTCCTCGTCCAGCGGAGTCAGCACCTCCCCCGTGTGCAGCATGCGCTCCTGCACCTCGAAGCGCAGGTGGCGGGGGACCAAGGGATCTGGCCGCCGGGCGAAGGTGTCGTAGAGTTGCGGACGATTCTGCCGGCCGATCTGTAGCACGTCGCGGCATCCCTCCGTAGTGATGAGAGCACACTTGACCCCCTTGCGCTCCAGCAGGGCGTTGGTGGCTACCGTGGTGCCGTGGATCAGGAAGCGGATCTCTTGCGGCTGGATGCCGCTCTCTGTGCAGACCTTGGCGACTCCTTGGCTTACCCCTATGGCCTGGTTGCTTGGGGTGGAGGGTGTCTTGGCGAGGTGGGTTCTCTGGTTCTGTTCGTCGAAGAGTACCAGGTCGGTGAAAGTGCCGCCCACATCTACGCCCAGCCGGTAGCTCATGACTGGCCTCGCCGCTCCGCTGCTCGCACAACAGCCCACAGTTCGGTCTCGACCTGCTGCGGCAGGGGCTCGGGCTGATGCTCCCGTAGGATGCGTCGCGCCTCTGCGCGAGCCTGCTCGTGAATCGGGTTGCTTCCTGCCTCAACCCAGGATTCGTAGGCCTGGCGGTTGCTCAAGCCGGGCCGGAACAGTTCCTGGCGGAAGTGATCCACCGTGTGGCGCTCCGTGAGAAACTGACCGGCTGGCCCGACGGCTTTGATCACGTCCAATGCCAGGGTCTCGGGGATGAACTGGATCCCTTGGCAGAGCCGTTTGATGAAACCGTTGATCTCGTTATCCACGACGAACTTGGCAAAGCTGGCGCCGAGGGCGTTTTGCAGGCTGCCGCCGGCGCCGATGATGATGTTGATGCCAGCCAGCGCGGCCGCAGCCGTGGTCAACGCCGTCTCAAACCCAGCTTGCATGTCCAGTGTGTTCGCCTCGGTGAAGCCGCCCGTGCCCCGGCTGGGGATGCGATAGAACCGAGCCAGTTGGGCCGTGGCGATGTTGATCAGGCACGATTCGGGGGTGGCGTAGGGCATCAAGCCCTGACGCATGTCCATGATCCCCGATGTGGTGCCGTAGCCGACCCGGCAGCCGGGGTTGACCAACTGGGCCATGGTGATTCCGGCCAGGATCTCGGCGTTCATCTGTACCAGTAGCCCGGCCAGGGTGACCGGGCCGGTAGCGCCAGCCTGAATCTGGGGCGAGAAGAAGAGAGGGGCATTGGCCTCGGCGTATACCCACAGCGCCTCCAGTTGTTGCGGGGCGTTGGTCAGGGGACTGAGCGTGTTGACGACCGCCAGCAGGTTGGGCCGCTGGGCAAAACGTTCCTCGCCGCCAGCCACGATCTGAGCCATACGCAAGCAGTCCTGGGACACATCCCAGCCGAGCATGCGGGCTCGCCCTGGTTTGGTGCTGTTGCTGAATTGGCCCAGCATGGAGTAGGCATGTGCCGCTGCTTCCGGCACGTCCTGGGGGTGGACCGCTCCGTAGCCGTCGTTGATGTTGGGCAAGCCGTCCTTCAGCCGGGAGAAGTCCTTGAGGTCCTGGAAGGTGGCCGGTCGCCGTTGCCCTTGCAGGTCGTAGACGGTGATCATGGTCGAAGCGCCCAGGAAGTGGACCTTGTCCTCGCCGAGAGGGATGTCGTGGCGAGGGTCTCGACCGTGCCAGGTGAAACGAGAGGGAGCTTTGCGCAGTGCGCTCTCCACCAGAGAGGTTGGGAATCTGACCACCTGCGAGTCGAAGTCCACAAACGCTCGATGGTCCCGCAGCCGCTCCAGCAGCGGCGCATAGCGAACTCGCACGCCGGTCTGTTCCAGTATCTCCAGGCTCGACCAGTGGATCTGACGGATCTGCTCGGCGCTGAGGATCTCCAGTCTGAGTCCATTGAT